>NZ_JAKRFV010000018.1:0-85237 GCF_022347945.1 Pseudoalteromonas sp. MM17-2
GCGAGGGAATAATCTCGTTGAGTTCGTTTGCTATTTGATTTCATTACACTCTCCAAATTAAGTTTGAAAAGTGTCAACGCTATTTAGGACGGGTCACTTCATTAAAAAAAGCCGCTTAGTTGCGGCTTTTTTATTTAAGTGTGGCCAACATAGCTGCGCTATAGAACATCTTCTATCGGCAATAAAGACATAAGCCATACTTTAAAACGCAACCATGCACTGGTATCAGGCTCAGTGGTCAATCGCTGTTGGTTCTTTCTGTCTTGCCACACAATATCGCCCTGCTCATCTAGGCTTAGCTGCCACGCATATTTAGGCATTTCCGTTGTGATCCATCGACTTAATAAGCGATTCATACGCTCGGAGTGAATCAACAACCCTTGCTCTGTGTTTAAATTAAACGAGCGCGGGTCTAGATTTAGCGAACCTACAAATATTTTGTCATCATCCATGGTCATGCTTTTGGCGTGCAAGCTGGCAGTGGAAGAGCCACGAAACCCTTTACGTTTCGGTTGCTGCGCGGCTAAGTCCAGATTACGCTTAAGCTCCCATAATTCGACGCCCATAGCCAACAGCTGCTGGCGATAGTCGGCATACCCAGCATGCACAACCGGCACATCGGTAGCGGCAAGCGAGTTGGTGAGAACAGTCACAGCGACCCCCTGCTCACGCCATTTCTTAATAAGCTCTAACCCTTTATCTTTGGGAATGAAATAAGGGGAGATAATGTTCACGCGCTGGCGAGGCTCCCCCATAGCTGCAAACAGCTTCGGTGCCATGTGCGTACTGTTATTACGGCTATCGGTTAACAGCTTATTAGGGTCATCCACATACAACTGCGCTTCTGCCCAGTCCATAGACAGCTTACCCTTAACCAATGTTTGTACTAAAGTGGACTCTTTGAGCCTTTGAATATAGGGGCTTTCGTTGTGAAATGCGGTGCTAACGTAACGACTTAGGCGACTTGATAACTGCGCCAAATCTTGGCTGTCAGCACTGCCAGACAATTCATTGATATCCTCAGCGAGTGGATGATTCCAATATAAATCGAAAGCCATGGTTGCCTTATCAACGATTGGGCCGACACCCAAGACGTCAAAATCAACAAATTGTGAGTTATGATCACCGGAAAAATAGGCGTTGCCGATGTTTCGCCCACCAGTAATGAAGAGCTCGCTGTCAACGATAAAGCTTTTATTGTGCATACGCCGCGATACACGGGAATAATCAGTGATAAAACTCAAGAACCGCAATCGCCTGTGATTCAAAGGATTAAACAGTCTCACTTCAACGTTGTTATGCACCGCCAAAGCACTTAAATCTTGCTCTAAGTTCGCTTGAGATAGGTCATCAAGTAACAGGCGAACTCGCACGCCACGCTCGGCAGCACGCAATAAATAGGCACTCAACAGCTGTGAGGTTTCTTCGCGATGATACAAGTAGTACTGTAAATCGACAGAGTATTGTGCTGTCTCTATCAGCGCAATACGCGCAGCAAAGGCATCCAGGCCATCAATCAAGGGATAAAACCCCGACAATTCAGGGCTGGGCTGTTCGTCTATAACATTCGATATCAAAGCTGTTCCCTTCGCAGGCATGGAATAACTGGCATTGTCTAAGTTGTGCACGTTATACGCTTTAGGGGCTACGCAACCGGCAAGAACCACCACGGCAAAGACAAGTAATAAACGCGCGTTGATAAGGGCATCCATTGTGATTACCTAAGCAACGTAGTCTATCGTTACTATAACAAATTCAGGGGGATATAAAAGGAGGTAGGAGGTCACACGTCGCTATGGGGATTAAGCGACGTCGTCAGTCACATCAACAATATCAATCAGCTTTTGGTTAAGGATTTTTTTGGTGCAATTGCAGCATTTGCCACACTGCGAACCAACCTTTAATTCTTTTGTAAGATCGCGCATTGAGCGGGCTCCATCATCAATCGCCTGCTCAATTTTTTTGTCTGATACACCATGACATAAACAGATATACACGAATACAAACCACTCTCAATTGCGTTATTGGCTTTAGTTTAATCTAAACAAAAATAGTTATCAATAAAAAATTGTTGCTGTTTTATTGCGCTATCTACACTTTGCTAACAAGCAATTAGACATCTAATCATTGGTGCTGATAAAAAAATTTTCTATCTCTATTCTCGAGCTGTACCCGCCACCAAAAAAGCACGTTGATATACCTATAACTCAATGTTTTAAATTGATATTTCTAAATTCACCGACCAGTGAAAATTTGCCTCCTAGTCAACATAGATCTTTGCCTACGTTTTGATCTGAACAAACTCTGAAGCTTGATCATTTCAGCTCAAACTATTAATCTTTATTTTAATTGAACGGTCAATTAATAAAAATATGCCTAAAGTCGGAATGGAACCTGTGCGGCGTCAACAGTTAATCGACGCCACTTTAAACTCAGTTGCTGAGCTTGGCTTACATGCCACCACCATCAACAGCATTAGCAAACGTGCCGGATTATCTTCGGGCATCATTAGCCATTACTTTGGTGGTAAACAAGGTTTGATTGAAGCAACGGTGCGTTACTTATTAACCCAGCTGAAAATTAACTTGCTGGCGAAGACCACCGCTGACAACACGCTCAGTCCACGAGAGCGACTAAACTTAATCGTTGAGTCAAACTTTGCCCCCGTACAGCAACAGCATGATAGTACCCGAACTTGGCTGAGCTTTTGGGCGCAGTCACTGCACGACCCTGCCCTATTCCGACTGCAGCAGGTCAACAGTCGTCGCTTACGCAGTAATTTACAGGTGTCGTTTAATACTCTGATGCCACGCGACAAAGCCAAGCAGGCCGCCGAGTTGGCCGCAGGCATGATTGACGGATTATGGCTACGCTGTGTACTCAGCCGCGGCGAAGCCGATGACTTTCATCACGCTGAGCAGTTAAGTAAAAGTTATATCGATACCCTGATAGCGCAATTTGGAGAACAGTAAATGTCTTACCCTCGCTTACAAAATTTTATTGATGGTGCCCCCATGGCCAACGCCAGTGGCGATGTGTTTGATGTCATTAACCCAGCAACTGACGAGGTCATCTATCAGGTCGAAGTGGCCGATGAGCATATCCAGCAGGCCGCCATCGACAGCGCTAAAGCTGGTTTCGCGCAGTGGTCAGCGATGCAGCCTATCGAGCGGGCCCGCATTTTGCACAAAGCGGTGGCCTTGTTACGCGAGCGTAACGATGAGCTGGCAAAAATTGAAGTATTAGATACCGGTAAACCGTGGCAAGAAGCCGAGTGCGTCGATGTAGTCACCGGTGCCGACGCCATTGAGTACTTTGCCTCATTAGCGCCCACTGTGGTCGGCCAGCAGCAAGAGGTGGCCGGCGATTTTTATTACACCCGCAAAGAGGCGTTAGGGGTGTGCGCCGGCATCGGCGCATGGAACTACCCCCTGCAAATCGCGTGCTGGAAATCTGCACCGGCCTTGGCCGCAGGTAACGCCATGATTTTTAAGCCTTCGGAAGAAACCCCGAAAGGCGCCAACATGTTAGCGGAAATTTTCATTGAAGCCGGCGTACCAGCAGGCGTTTTCAATGTCGTCCATGGCGCCGCCGAGGTGGGTCAGTGGCTTACAACCCACCCAGAAATCGAGAAGGTCTCTTTCACCGGCGAAGTGGGCACAGGTAAAAAAGTAATGCAAAGCGCCGCTAGCAACTTAAAAGACGTCACCATGGAGCTCGGCGGTAAATCGCCACTGTTGGTATTTGATGATGCCGATATTAGCGAAGCGGTCAGTGCCGCGATGCTTGGCAACTTCTACACCCAAGGTGAAGTGTGCACCAACTGTACTCGCGTGTTTGTGCAGCGTGGTGTTTATGAGCAATTTATGAGTGAACTGCTCGAGCGCACACAAAAGAATATTATTGCTGGCGATCCGTTAGACCCTGAAGTGAACTTAGGCGCACTGATCTCGAAAAAGCATCAACAGCTCGTGCTTGAGTACATTGACAAGGGTAAACAAGAAGGGGCTACCGTTGCCATCGGCGGTCACGCACTGACCCCAACAAGTGCGCCGCAAGGCTATTTTGTTGCCCCAACCGTGTTTACCGATTGCGATGACAACATGACTATTTGTCGCGAAGAAATCTTTGGTCCGGTTATGAGCGTATTAGTGTTTGATGACGAGCAAGAAGTCATTGAGCGTGCCAATAACACGCCTATGGGCCTGGCCGCTGGCGTAATGAGCCAAGATCTACGCCGCGCCCACCGTGTGATCCACCAGCTTGAAGCCGGTATTTGTTGGATTAATGCTTATGGCGCCTCCCCGGCAGAGATGCCTGTCGGCGGCTATAAGCTATCGGGCATCGGCCGCGAAAACGGCTTAGAGGCTATCAACCAATATCTGCAAACGAAATCGGTGTACGTGGGTATGAACCAACTTGAGAGCCCGTTTTAAGGAGGTGTCATCATGAACAGCGAATTTGATTATATTATCGTTGGCGCTGGTTCAGCGGGTTGTGTACTGGCAAACCGCCTGAGTGCCGATAATAACAACCGGGTGTTGTTACTTGAGACCGGCGGCAGTGATAAAAGTATTTTTATTCAAATGCCTACGGCGCTTTCGATCCCTATGAATACCAGCAAATATGCTTGGCAATTCCACACTGAGGCAGAGCCGTATTTAGACAATCGCAAAATGCATTGTCCTCGCGGCAAAGTACTCGGCGGTTCATCGTCTATCAACGGCATGGTGTATGTGCGCGGTCACGCCAAAGACTTTGACGAATGGCAACAACACGGTGCACAAGGCTGGAGCTATCAGGACTGCTTACCCTATTTCAAAAAGGCCGAGCAATGGTACCTCGGCGGTGACAGCTATCGTGGTGGCGATGGTCCATTAGGCGTGAATAACGGCAACGATATGAAAAACCCGTTGTATAAAGCCTTTGTTGATGCCGGTCAGCAAGCAGGCTATGCCTTTAGCAAAGATTATAATGGTGCACAGCAAGAGGGCTTTGGCCCTATGCACATGACCGTAAAAGACGGCAAACGTTGTTCGGCGGCGCGTGCCTATCTGGATCCGGTCAAAGAGCGTAGCAATCTCACCATCGTCACTCATGCGAAAGCGCAAAAAGTGTTACTAGAGGGCAAGCAAGCTCGTGGTATTCAGTATCGCGTTGGTGGCAAAGTTCATAAAGCCATGGCCAACAAAGAAGTGATTTTAAGTGCCGGGCCCATTGGCTCTCCACACTTGTTGCAGTTGTCTGGCATCGGTGACAAAACCCATTTAGACAATGCTGGCATTCACTGTACACACCATTTACCCGGTGTAGGTCAGAACCTGCAAGATCACTTGGAGTTTTATTTCCAATTTAAGTGTAAGCAACCTATTACCCTCAATGGCAAGCTTGGGCTGTTTTCAAAAGCCATGATTGGGGCCCGTTGGTTATTATTCAAAGATGGCTTAGGGGCGACCAACCACTTTGAATCTTGTGGCTTTATTCGCTCCAAAGAAGGGGTTGAGTGGCCTGACTTACAGTATCACTTTTTACCTGCGGCGATTCGTTACGATGGCAAGAGCGCCTTCGCTGGCCATGGCTTCCAAGTCCATATTGGTCACAATAAGCCGAAAAGTCGCGGTCATGTGTTGGTTAAAAACAGCGACCCTGACTGTGCGCCAAAAATTCAATTTAATTACCTTCAACACCCAGACGATATCGAAGGCTTTCGTGCCTGCGTGCGCCTAACGCGCGAAATTATCAATCAAAATGCACTTGATGCATTTCGCGATGAGGAAATTCAACCGGGTACAGACGTGCAAACCGATGAGCAAATTGATGCCTTTGTGCGCCAAGCCGTTGAAAGTGCTTATCACCCTTCTTGCTCGTGCAAAATGGGTGAAGATGAGATGGCCGTGGTTGATAGTCAGGCAAAAGTACATGGTGTTGAGGGTCTGCGTGTGGTTGACTCCTCAATTTTCCCGACCATTCCTAATGGCAACTTAAATGCGCCCACCATTATGGTAGCGGAAAAGGCAGCCGACCATATTTTAGGAAATACTCCGCTTACGTCGCAACATGTTGAAGTGGTCAACGACCCGCAATGGCAGCAGCGACAGCGTAGCCAAACTCTGTAACTAATACGATTTCACATGGCTTTCTTGGTGCAGCTCAATAGCTGCGCCTTGGGCGCCTTATATTTTAAAAACAAAAAAATGGAGAAAATATGAACTATTTCTACTTATATTGGGAGGGTGATAATGACTTTATGGCTTAGTGCTGGCATTTTATTTACCCTACTTGCTATCGTCTTTATCTTGGCGAAGTGGGGGAATGTGCAGTGCGTGGGTGTCACCCCAGTACGAACCTTCACCTTTATTGCTATCTTGTTCACCTCCGGCCTGGATGTGGGACTGATCATGTTCCCATTGACCGAGTTTGGCGGTTATGCAGACATAAACGCAAGCCCAGAATATGCATTCACTAACCCGCTCGCCATTGAGTTTGGTTTTTGGGGCTTTTTCATCTGGAGTTTTTACTTCCTCACCTGCTTTTATTTCTGCGTAATTGAGCCCAAAGTAAAGTTCTTTGAGATCCCTTGGGTGAAGTTTATTAATAACGTGGTGATTATTGGCACTTGTGCCTTTACCGCTTCATTATTGTTGGCCAACTTACCATGGTATTTGCCTAGCATCGGTGATGGCGAGAGCATCATTCCGTTATTTTACCTCATTGTATTTGCCGCTATTGCCTTTTCGGTTTACTCCAGTACCGACATTAAATATGTACGTGTATTGAGTGTATCCACGACGTGGGTTTTTATTGGTCTTATCGCCTTTATGTGGGGCAGCGCCTTCTTATGGGGTGATAGCGCCATGGGTGAGTACGCTCAGTCAGTGGCCATGCTGGGAGGCTATTTCGGCAACATCCACGAATTTATCTTCCCTATCAATGATTATCACGCCTTCTACCTGTTTTGGTGGTTCGCATGGAGCATCATGATTGGCCAATTCACCGCCCGCTTTGTCGGTGGTCTTAAAACCTATCAGGTGCTAGCAGCGATGTTGATCTTCCCCTCTATTCCAATTGCGCTGTGGTTTGCGGTGTTACACCACTATCACGACGCCGGGCTAGATACGACGGGTATCCGTAACTTCGCCATGGTGTTTGTCGGCATTATCTTCGTGATCAATTCGTTGGACTCATTAATCCGTCTTTATAGTGACAACCTCAATCTGACGACTAAACGTCTGGGTAAATGGCGTTACATGGGCTTTCATTTTCTAGCCTTAGCAGCGCTGACACTGTTGTTTACTTTTGACTTCTTACAAATCCAATGGGTCGGTGCCTTAGTAATTGGTCTATTCTTTAGTTGTTTAGGCTACATTTTTTACACCAAATTCAAAACCGTGAGCAACATTGATAGCTCACCAAAAGAAAACCGTCTTGATTATAAAAAAATAGAATCCGTACATTAGGAGCAATGATGAGAAAAACAATTTACTCTTTAAGCGCAATCTCGTTGATGATGGCCTCACAGGTCGCATTGGCTGATTGGTCAGCAACAATTACTGGTGCTAGCGACTACACCTTTAATGGTGTAAGCCAAACTGAAAACGACCCCGCGCTGCAAGGGAGCATTGATTACGCTGCCGATAACGGTTTCTACGCCGGCAGCTGGGCGTCAAACGTCGACTTTGCCGATGGCACTGACTTAGAATGGGATTTCTACGTCGGCCAATTTCGCCAGTTGAACAACCAGCTGTCTATGGATTATGGTATCGCTTATTACAGTTATCACGGCGCGTCTAGCTCCAGTGACGGTAACTATTTTGAAGCCTACACCAAATTTGCTTATGACTCGCAACTGGGTACTACCGAGGCCAACTTCTGGTACACCTGGGATTACTTTGGCACCGATGCTGGCCATGTTATCTCCATGCTAGCTCATAACTATGCACTGGCAGAGGGTCATAACTTGCGCTTAAGCGTAGACGCTTCAAACTCGCTAGATGGCGATAAGTTCGCGTGGCAAGCGGATGGCAAATCCTACATACATTACCGTCTCGCCTATCAAACCTCCTATTCAGGCTTTGATTTCGAGTTGGCGGCAGAAGATACCAACCTTGATAGCGAATACGCTGATGAGCGCTTGGTACTGTCAGTGAGCAAAACGTTCTCACTGTAAATCCCCACAATGGGCGCCGACCATGGCGCCTATTTTATTAACGCTAAAACCTCTTTAAATTGCGGATGCTCGCAACTATGCATCCATCCGAATATAGCCGTCTCTGCAGAGTATACCTGCACGCCAGCTTGGCGCAGTTGCAAAAGCGCCCATTGTTTATTTTCTTGTTTTCGTGAACACACCGCATCGGCTATCACACTCACTGTGTAGCCCTTGGCCAATAAATCCATTGCCGTGAAGTAAACACAGACATGACTTTCCATACCACACAAATAGACGTGCTGATGCGAGCCTAATGCTTGCTCAAAATCTTTATGCTGGGCGGCACTGAACGTTGTTTTGGTAATATAGTTGGCGTTCCCTATTTTAAGTTGTGCATCGGTTGGCCCAAGGCCTTCAGGGTATTGCTCTGTCACCACACGATGAATATCAAGGCAGTGACTGGCGATAAGTAGCAACTGCACCTGAGCACGTATATCGGTGTACTCGCTCATAGCGGGTGCTAACTTAGCCTGCATATCAACAACCACTAAGATTGCATTTTGTGCATTATTGTTCATTAAATGCTCCATTTTGTTCCTTTGTGTATGACGAAATTCATCATAAGGTGTGGTTTTTTCAAAGTAAAATTATAAAGATATAGTGACGAACCAAGGTTCTATGCTAAATTTATGTATTATTGTTAACGATTAGTTGATGCCTAAATGCCCTGAGGGATTTAAGGCTAATATGTTGGTTTCAACTTCAATTGGGGTCAGCCATTGCGTCGTCTACATAGCGCATGTATTACTGTGCTTTTCATGCTTTTGCATTTATTTTCTGTTCCCTCACAGGCGCATGTCAACGATGCTGGATACGGCTATCAGCTCCAACGTTTATCCACTAATGAGGGCTTGGCTCAGGGCTCGGTTAGTGCCATAGCCCAAGACGATTTCGGCTATATGTGGTTCGCTACAGGGCGTGGTTTAAATCGCTACGACGGCTATAAGGTGACACTTTTTGAGAGCCAACACTCGGCGCTAAGTAGTGACTTTATTTTGACCATGCTTAAACTAGCAAATGGCAAACTACTCGTGTCGACGCAATTCAGCGGCGTGTACTTGGTCGACCCGGCCACGCTTACTTCCGAGCAAATCATTGCCAACGCCCTTAGTGAACACAAAATAGACTATGTTGCCGTCTCTGCCATCGCTCAAGATCCCCTGAACCCTGAGCGTGTTTGGCTTGGCTTAAATCACCATATTTTCAGTCTCGATTTAACCGATAACTCACTCACTCATGCCTTTAGTATTGCCAATGAAACCCATATCATCCGCACCTTGCTGCCACACCAAGATGGGCTTTATGTCGGTGCATCCAATGGCCTTTACCATTATCAACAAGGCCGAGTGAAGCAAATTAACTACCTGCCCGAGAGCGAAGCGCCGAGCGGCGATCAGCAAAACGTGAAACTGTTACGCTTTGACAGTGAATTTGGCCTGATGATCGGCACAGTTGAAGGCTTGTACAGCATGAGCCTCTCAAACCCCAACACATTTAAAACATTATTGCCAAGCTACAACATATGGGGCCTCCAACGTTATGGGCTTTATGACTTTATCGCCACAGATGAGGGCTTAAAACAATTTAATCGGCAATCTTTGCGCGCACAAACACTGGTCCAATTTAGTAAATCGCGTTTTGCCGTCAGCGATAACAGTATCCAGGTACTCTTTCGTGATAAAGGTGGCATGTTGTGGCTTAGCTCTCGCTCCCAAGGAGTCTACTCATGGTCGCCGCTGTCTATGCGTTTTCGCCAGCGAACGCTTCCTAGCGGCCAATATAAACATGGGCATATCGCTTGGGGAATGTATGAGCAGGCCGATGGTACATTGTGGGTGGGCAGCGATAACGGCCTCAATCGCCTCAGTGCCGATGGTGAGAGTGAGGCCTACTTGGTCAACAAGGACGATAAGCTCGCCATTGGCCAACAAACTATCTATCGTATCTCACCAGCGACACATCAACCAGACTCGCTATGGTTAGATTCGAGCTATGGCAGTGAGCTATTTAATACTAAAACCAACACTCTGACACACCCGTTAGAAAAAGCAGATAGACCACAAAGCTTCGACCCCCAGAGTTACTATGGCGGGCTTGTGCAGTTACCTGACAACCGGGCGTTTTTCATCGCCCCCAGTGGCTTTTATATGTATGACCCTGAGGCCAACCGCATTACCGATGTGCCAGCACTAAATCGTGCGCTTTTGCCTGATTTAGCCACGCACTTTCTATCGCCGCTGCCTAATCATCCGAACGACCCACTGCTCAGCCATAGCGGTACACTTTATCGCTATGACACCTCGCGCCAACAAGTTGAGGTGGTTTATGAATCCGCCAATACGAATCCACAGCACTTTAATTATATTGATGGTTGGACGGTCGATCAGAATAACTCCTTGTGGTTGAGCATCGATAACGAGGGCTTAGTTGCTCTTGATATGGAAACACTTGAGGTTCGCGCCCGAATAGGCCTTGAACAAGGGTTAAAGAACCTTGGCGTGTATACGCCGGTGGTGGATGATTTAGGTTACTTGTGGTTTGGCTCCAACAATGGCTTGTATCGATTAAATATAAATTCTGAACACGTGCGCTATTTCACCGTAGAAGATGGCCTATCCGCATCGGAGTTTAACGCCTTCGCGGTACTTAAGCGAGGCAACGGCGAGCTAGTATTTGGTACCGTAAAAGGGTTATTGGAAATAGACCCGACAGACTTCGTCTCTGGCAACACCCAGTATATTGCACCACCACCGCAAATCACCAATATTGATTTATTGTCTCGTTCAATCGATTACTCCCCTATCAGTTATATTGATAAGCCGCTGCAGTTACAGCACGACGACCTCGGGCTGACAATATCCTTTTCTAGTTTTAACTTTTTACACCGTAGCCAAGTGCGCTACCGCATTAGTTTATCGGGTGCCAGCGACTTTACTTATAACGATTACAAAGACAACACCTTACAGTTTGCTAAACTCAACCCCGGGCGCCATGAACTAAGCATTCGTGCTTTCGACCCTGTCTCCGGCAAGTACTCACGAGAGGCGCGTCTTATTGTTAATGTGGCCTACGCGCCATGGCGTTCGCCGCTTGCAAAAACCATGTATGCCTTACTCGCCATTGCGATTATTGGCGCTTGGCTGATGTACTTACGCGCACAACAACGCAAACTACGTGACGCCCACAGTGTGGCGGTCAACTCGCAACAGCAAACCAACCTAGCTCTGCAAAGCAGTAACAGCGGTGTGTGGCACTACTATGTATCTGAGCGCCAATTTGCGCAGCGGCGTCTAAGCGACGAGCTCGGTTATGCTAACAGTTTTTTGAGCTGCTCATTTGAGCAACATGCCGAACTTATTCATCCTCATGATGTGGAGCGCTATCGTACCCAGTGGAAACGCTTTTTAAGGCAAGGAGAGCAAGGCACTTGGGAGTGCACCTATCGCATTGCTCACAGCAGTGGTGAATGGCTGTGGTATCACGAAGTTGGGCGCATTACCGAATGCGACTTACAGGGTCATGCGCGAGTAGTATCAGGCATCTATACCAATATCACCGACGCGAAGGCCTCAGCGCAGCAAGCCACAGTATTAGGTGAAGCCATCAGCCAGATCAGCGATTGGTTACTGATTTTAGATGAGCATATGCAGCCGTTCTCCGCCAATCATAGTTTCCTGCAAGCCTTTGCCAGCCAGCAAGCGCCACAACTTAATATTCAGCCATTTGTGCGTGCTCTAGGTAAACACAAATATAAGAAGTACATGAGTATCATCGGCCGTCTAAAAGCGGGGCAGAACTGGCGCTGTGAAGAACAGATCCGCACCAAGCATAACCGCCACCATCCGGTGCAAATAAGCGTCACTGCGGTGTGCCGTGATAATAACGACAACCGTGATGAGGTGAGCTACTACGTCATCGTGATCACCGATTTGACCGAGCAAAAGCGTGCTGAAGACGAGTTACGCTACTTAGCCAATTATGACCCCTTAACCGGGTTACCGAATCGCACTATGATGCGCTCAAGAATATCCGAAGCAATTGATTATGCGAAAGAAAATGCCTCACTTTTGGCACTATTATTTATTGATTTGGACAAATTTAAGCCGGTTAATGATTCGTTTGGCCATGCCGTTGGTGACCAAGTGCTGTGCTGCATTTGTGAGCGCATCAGCGAACAGTTAGACGACAATGCGCTGCTCGCGCGTCAAAGTGGTGATGAGTTCTTGTTACTTATAGAACATGTCCATTCGCCACAGATGCTCAGTGAATTTGCTGAGCACTTAGCCAAGGTGTTAGAGCAACCCATAAAAATTGGTAATATTACTATCAATATCTCTGTCAGTGTGGGGATTGCTCTATCTCCTTTCGATGCGGATAACGCCGAAGATCTTATTCGTAATGCCGATATGGCGATGATCCATGCCAAGAATGCGGGCCGTAATGGCTATAAGTTCTTCACCGAACAAATGAACAACCGCATTACCCACAAGTTAATGCTAGAAAATGCGTTACAAGATGCCTATCGCGATGAGGTGTTACTTAACCACTACCAGCCCATTGTGCATGACTTCCAAAAACGTATTGTAGGTGTGGAGCTACTGCTGCGCTGGCCACATGAAGGCACTTTTATCTCTCCGGGAGAGTTTATCCCCATCGCCGAGGAAATAGGCTTAATCGATGCCATTACCGAGCAAGCACTACACAGAGCCCTGCGCGATTTAAAGCCTTGGTTTGAGAGCTCTGATGATTTCTATTTATCTTTGAACCTGTCGCCTATTCATATCTTAAAGTCGAACTTAAGCGACCGCCTACAAGATATATTGGCACTTCACCATGTTAGCCCCACACAGCTTCGCTTGGAGATCACCGAAAATACGCTACTCGAGGATAAAACCAAAGCGGCAGAGCAACTTAACCGCTTGCACAGCGCCGGATTCAAACTTTTCCTTGATGACTTTGGCACTGGTTTCTCATCACTGACCTATTTGAGTCAATTCCCTATTGATGTCATTAAGATAGACCAAAGCTTTGTACGACAAATTGGGGTAAACCCAACCAATGAATCCATAATTCGCACCATTCACAACTTGGCGCGTAGCCTTGGCTTATACTGTATCGCCGAGGGGGTGGAGACCAGAGAGCAAATCTTTTTCCTCAATAAGTTAGGGTGTCACCATTTACAAGGATTCTTCTTTGCTCGACCAGTGGACGCACAAACACTGCTATCGAGTGAGTTTATCGATGGCGTGATTGATAAAACCAAGAGTTTGTAGTGCTTGAGTGTCGTCGATGCTTTGAGTTCACCCTTAATTCGTGGGAAGTTTTAACACAGCGCGAATATTGCGGTGCAACTCATGCGCTTGCAGTGGCTTGGAAACGAAGGCATTCATCCCCGCCGCTAAACAACGCTTTTTGTCCTCTTCATAGGCGTTGGCAGTAATCGCGATAACAGGCATGACGCCATATTTATGCGGCTCTTTGCGAATATGTTGGGTACATTGATATCCATCCATGTGCGGCATTTGGCAATCCATGAGCACCACATCATAGCGTTGCTGCTGGAGCATATCCAAAGCGTGTACCCCATCTTGAGCGATGGCCACCTCACAGCCCAAAGGTTCAAGCATCTTGGCAAGGACTAATTGATTTACAGCGTTGTCCTCAACCACAAGGACGTGTCGCTCAGTTAAATCTGGCGCCGAGAGTTCGCTATGTTGGTTCACCTCGATGTCATCACAGGCTGGCGCTTTGATGGTAAAACGAAAGCAGCTGCCTTCTCCTTCAGCGCTGGAAACGCAGATATCGCCGCCCATTTTTTGTACCAATGAGCGACAGATTGCCAGTCCCAGACCAGTGCCCCCGTATCGCCGAGCTGTTGACACATCAGCCTGAGTAAATTCCGTAAAGATACGTGCTTGCTGCTCTGCGCTCATGCCTATGCCAGTATCACGCACCGTCACCTGAAGCTCATCATCGCGGTATTGCACACTAAGGACAATCTCTCCTCGCTCGGTGAATTTTTTCGCGTTGCTTAATAAGTTGGTGATCACTTGGTTGAGTCTAAGCTCATCAACACGAATACTATAGGGCACATTCGGGGCAACATCGCACGCAAAGCGCACCTCTTTGTTGTCGTTGGCGCTATTAAATACCTGCTCTACGTGAGTGAAAAATGCCCGAGTAGCCAGTGGCTGTGCATTCAATTCCAAGGCATTGGCTTCTATTTTACTAAAATCCAGTATGTCGTTAAGAATTTGCAGTAGGTTTTGTGCACTTGCACCCAAGGTGGTTAAATACTGGCGTTGCTGGGTGCTCAGCTGCGAGTCTTGCAGCAAAATATCGGTGATCCCGAGCACACCGTTCATGGGTGTACGCAGCTCATGGCTCATGTTAGCTAAAAATTGTGACTTTGCTCGGCTGGCCTGGTTCGCCCTATGCACCGCAGTCTTAAGCTCTGCAGTTTGCTCTTGTACTTTACGCTCCAACTCTTGGTTAAAGCGCGTTAGTTGTTTGTTCAAATCGCGGTTGCGGTCATCGGATTGTGCTAACTGCTCAAAACTCTGCTGCAGTTGCACCACCAGCGAATCAAACTGTTCGTGTAGTTGCTGAACTTCATGCCACTCATTTTGGCTAAGCGGCGCCTTATTTGGCAGCATCGGGTAGCGCTGCATTACTTGGGTTAAAAAATTAAGTGGCGCAACCAATCTTTGGCTTAACTGGCGAATGAAAATCCCCGCCAGCAGCAAGAGTACCAGCGTAAGCAACAACACGTACAGCCAGGTTGAAGCGACCACAGTGTTTACATGAAGGCGGTTCATCATAGCGATGACCGTCCAACCTGTTTGGGAGCTATTAAGTGACCGGCTGTAATACAGCTCATTGTTAGCAGAGCGGTACAAAGCGCTTGAATCACCGTTAAACTCCGCTAAAGCAGGTTGCTCGAGGTGGCTTAGCACTTTGAAAGTATTTACACTGCTATACACCACGTGATTATTGGCATCCATTACCAGCAATTCCCCTTGTTGCTCAAACAAGTAGGGCCGAAAGCGACGAAAGGACTCTAATCGCAGCGAACCTTCAATCACGCCTGCAAACTGTTGTTTTTCGTATATCGGTGCCGAGATGCCAACAATGGGGTTGTCACCTAAACCACGACCGCGAAAAGCACTGGAAATATAGCCGTTAGGGTGGCTATGCGCTTGCGTGAAGTAGTCGCGGTCTGTCACATCTCGCTGCTGTGCGGAGAGCCCATCGAGAAGTGACTTGGGCCATCCCACATACGCCACCCCTTGCTGATTAATCAGCACCGTAGAAATAAAGCCAGGGTACATTTGCCCTAAATGACTAAGCTGCCAACGCTCATCAACACCTTGCGCCAAGGTATCGCGCGCCGAAACAATAGCATTTTGATGTTGTTCTAGGTAGCTATCTATTTGTTGCGAGACCCTATCTGCATGGGCGCGTAATTGTGTATTGACCTCATACTCTATACGTTCATAGTGATCGTTAACCAAAATCACGGTCGTCAACAACACCACCAATAGAATCAATACACTGACCACGTAGCTGAGGATATGTTTGAGCGAGTTTTGCCGATAGTGCCAAACTATAAAGGGTAAAAAGTAGCTTAATAGGTCAACTACAGCTAATGAAATAATGGCGTTAAGTAAATACTTGAAAATAGCAGTGGTAAGCGATAACCACGGCAACTCGACCATCCAATGACCAAAAACCACCAGCAGCGGCAAACCAATCAACAACCAAAAGACCCCACCCCATGGCAATAACGGACGCCTTAAGCGGCGACAACAAAACCAATGCAGCCATATCAACTCGAGCAAAAATGCGATACTGGGCCAAGCATGTTGCCAGCGATAAAAGATAAAAGCAGAGGCGATAGCCAAGGTGATGACACTGTAGCGTAAGCCCAAGGCAACGAGGCTCAGCAACACAAAAATTTGCCCGAATAAAAACTCGGAGCTGTCCAAAAACCATACAGGGATTAGGTGCGTCAACCCGCCAATCAGGCCGAGTAAGCAAGCCATCATGAACTTGTTGCTGCTTTGAAGTCTGGTGCGAATTGTGCTCATTTGTAGGAAAGCTTAACAACTTATAGGAACTGCATAGTCTTAGTGTTGTACACAGTGATGCGCTTGTCCATCTTCGGAGTGCGGATGGGCCTCTATTTGCAGTACGCTGTGCTCAACATTAAAGCGTTGTTTTAACATCTGTTCGGCATTGTTTCGACAGACTGCATCATGAGCCGCGACAGTACATTGATGTTTCAACACGATATGCGCGCCAACGGCGAGCTGCTTGTCAATTCGAGATACGGTTACATTGTGCACACTGTGTACGTGAGCGAGTTTAGTCATCGCCTTTTCAATAGCTTGTGCACTGGGTAGACGCCCTTCTTGATTCTGCAACCGCTTTATACACTGCACAATAAGGCGCAAACCGGTGAATAACACGAAGACGGCTATCACCATGCTAAAAAGCACATCCAATTGCTGCCACCCAGTGAGCGCGATAGTGACACCGGCCACTAAGGTACTGACGGTGGAGAGTAAATCAAAGAACGTATGGAGAAACACCGCGTATACATTAATGCTGTCTTTGCGGCCCTTGTATAACACCCATGCGGCGCATCCATGAAAGACAAAGCCGATACTTGATACCCACGCCATAATGGTGGTGTTAACGTCTTTGTGATGCCCCTCATGCATTTCAAAATACCGCTCAGAGCCAAGAAACAAAATGGTTAAGCTAATTCCCAAATACAGGCTGCCATTAATAAGTCCGCCCACTAATTCGGCTTTTTTATAGCCTTCATTAAAGTTGCGAGCCAAATGAATAGCGATAGAGGAGGCCAAAATAGCGATAAATAACGTGCTGTTGTGCACAAATAAATGACCGGCATCGGCGAACACCGCTAGAGAGTTTGCGTGATAAGCCCCTATTAGCTGGATGACCATAAAGCTACAGGTTATAGCGAGCGCAATAAGTAAGCGTTTGCGAGAAGCCTGGTGTGTGGTGATGTCGGTCATGCGCGCCGGATGATACTCGGGAATGATATATAGTCGCAATTGTACTTGTTTTGCGACTATATTACACCCGTTTTCATCACCACCCGTTGTGAATGCACAAGAACTGCTCATAAAAGAGTGATAGGCGCCACTGCCCGCTTTGGAACCAGTCACCGCTCTAATTTGCCAGTCATATCGATAACTAAATTTCCCTAAAAATCATCCATATGTAACTTTTCTGTTAAAAAATATTGAAAGTATGTTTTTTTTAGCTAATCTCAAAGTCGCGTGGCGACACAACAGGACTGAAGGATTGCTCTTGTGTGTAACCAAAACGCAAAAACACATTTATATAAGGAAATATAATTATGAAACTAGTGAAATCACTCTCTACTGTGGCCTGTGTTATCGGCCTATCTCTTGCTTCAACCTCCTCTGTATTAGCTGCGTCTTCGACCTCGGTAGTCGGCACTTGGCGCAACCATGTCAATTGGAATTGTAATACTGCGGGCTCAACGCCGATTACCGCTGCGTTATTTACAATTAATGCCGATGGCACATGGAGCTACCCATACGGAGGCGGTAACTGGTGGCAAGAAGAGGGATTGGTGATCATCTCTTTCGATAGCTACCCGACTTTGCAGTACGTGGGTAATGTGACTAAAGATGCCGTTGTTGGCATTCAAGGCTACTCCGACAATCCAGGTTCTCGCGGCTGCTTCTATTTGTTGCGTGAACAAGCGGGTAAAGCCAGCGATGTTAAACACTATGTCGATGGGAAGGATGCAGTTACCAATCGTTGATCACTTTTATGGCGGTGCCCTATACACCGCCTTTTGCCCTTACTGCCCATTGCTGCGCAAATAAAATTCATGCTAAGTTGCTGAGGTAATAAATAAAAGCGTATGCAGGGTTTTACCTATCTCCAATTCATCTCTAAGCCATGCCCTTGTTGTCGAAGGGGGCGCGATGCGTGGTATTTTTGCCACCGGCGTACTCGATAC
This sequence comes from Pseudoalteromonas sp. MM17-2, assembly GCF_022347945.1. Taxonomy (NCBI): domain Bacteria; kingdom Pseudomonadati; phylum Pseudomonadota; class Gammaproteobacteria; order Alteromonadales; family Pseudoalteromonadaceae; genus Pseudoalteromonas; species Pseudoalteromonas sp. MM17-2. The sequence continues at coordinate 18,240 of NZ_JAKRFV010000018.1, forward strand.
GTGGCTGCAACAACGCTACCAGCCCTTTGATATGTATTTTGGTGTGTCCGCTGGCGCAACCAATATCGCCGCTTATTTGTGCCAACAACACCAGCGCAACTATAAGGTGATCACGGATTACTCGTGCCGACCTGAATTTATTAATTACCTACGTTTTGCACGCGGTGGGCACCTGTTTGATTTGGATTGGCTATGGCAACAGACCATTGCTGATATCCGCTTAGATTTAGCGACATTTGCGAAGCAAGTAGCACCCTTTTATGTGGTGGCCACCAACATCGCCGACGGTCAAGCTGAGTATTTAAAAGCCAACGCCGATAATTTAGAAGCGATTTTAAAAGCCTCTTGTGCGCTGCCTTTGGCCTATCGTGATTACCCGCAGATTGGCGATAAGCGATATACCGATGGGGGTCTGAGCGACTCCATCCCCGTGCAACAGGCTTACTTACAAGGAGCGAAACGCATTACCGTGATTTTGTCCCAGCCGTTGGGCTATCGCAAAAAACCGAGTCGCTCACACTGGGTAACACGACGCTTACTGCGCGATACCCCGGCGCTGATCAGTGCCTCGAGCCGCCGAGCCGAGGGATATAATCAAAGCTTAGAATTTATCCATTCACCGCCGCCGGATTGCCATATCGAGGTCATTGCCCCCGAACCAGAGTTTGCTGTGGGCAGAACCACACGCGACGCCGCCAAATTACGCCACGGCTACACTCTAGGCTGTCAGCAAGGGCTAGACTATTTGCAGCGGCTAAGCATCAATTAGCGAGTGCGTATTTAGACCACAAAAGCTTTCACTTGCTGTTGCAGGCTATCAGCGAGCTGCGCCAATTCTTTACTGGCATCGGCGTTTTGCTGTGAGCTTTGCGATACGCTGGTAATGCTGTCGTTAAATTCATTAATATTTTGGCTTATCTCCGCAGCCACTGTCGTTTGCTCTTCGGTGGCTGTAGATACTTGTAAATTCATATCGGCAATGTCAGCGACCGCTTCACGAATACGGTTGATGGCGGTTGCCGATTCTTGGCTGTGATGTTCACTTTCTTTGGCGCTGTCATCGGCACTCTGCATCGCTGCCACCGCCTGGCCAGCCATATCCTGCAGCTTAGCAATCATGGTATTGATATTTTCTGTGGCCTGTTGAGTATTGTGTGCCAGTGTACGCACTTCATCAGCAACCACCGCAAAGCCACGCCCTGAATCTCCGGCGCGGGCAGCTTCAATGGCCGCATTCAGCGCTAGCAAGTTGGTCTGCTCAGCCACCCCTTGAATCATTAGCACCACTTGGTTGATCTCATTTGACTGAGCATTGAGCTCACCAATCAATTGGGCGTTTTGCGCAACAATACGAGATAAAGTGCGAATAGCCTCAAGGTTATCATCGATGGTTTGGCTGCCCTGCTCTGCCAAGCCATCAGCAGATGCAGCATGTTGCGAGGTATTTTGCGCGTTTTGAGCCACTTCTTGAATCGCTGCACTCATTTGTGTAATGGCGGTGGCTATCATCGCACTTTGTTGCTCTTGCTGGGTTGCAGTCGAGGCCACCTGCGCGCTGATCGCTTGCATTTGTTCTGACGCCGATGACAACGTCAGTGTCGCACCCGTAACGTCAGTAACCAAAGTGTGGATTCGGCTCAGCATATGGTTGAAGTGCTCAGCTGTGGTGGCTATTTCGTCTTTCCCGGTGACTTTGGCACGCAGGGTCAAATCGGCTTGCTCGGCAATGGTTTGAATAGTGCCCTGCAAGTGGCTCAAAGGCCCATGAATCGAGCGGTAGATAAACCAAGCCAATAGGGCCATAAAGGCAATGGTCAAGATGATAAAAACTAACAATAAGGTGGTGACCTGGGAAACTTGCTCATCGGCACTGTCGCGAAACCGCTGCGCTTCTGATAGCTGCAAATCGATAAGCGCCGCGTAGCTACCACTGAGTGGGTCAAAAACACTGTAAAGTTCGGCAACAAACTGCGATTGGTCCATCGCTTTAAAAGTGCCATTTTCTATGGCCCGCGTGTACACATCAATTTTCTCAGCCACCGGCGCGAGGTACTCATCCACGTCTTGGGTTAAGCGCTGCTCTTCGGGTGTGAGTTTGGTTTGTAAATAGTCCTGCCAATTTTGCTGTGCGGTGGCTTTCGCTTGCTCAATCAAAGATACAACTTGCGATTTGTCGATAACGCCAGCGCGATACTTATGCAATAGATCAACAATGTTGACCGCGTAATTATCTGACACCACTTTAATTTGCTTTAATGGCACCACCCTATCTTTATAGATACTGTCAACGCCCTCGCCAATGGTATTGAGTTGAGACATACTCAGCGCCGCTGAAATAATAAGTAATACAAGTGGAATTATGGACAAAAGAATCAGTCGCATCTTCACAGACATGGTATTGAGCATGGGACACCCTCGTAATTTAAACTAAGATTTTTGTGCCTATCCATGCACTTCATGCAACAGCAGTTGCTACTTAATTATTTTCGAAGATAAGCAAATGCGCCAATCCAGTTTAAAAATTACTGTTCTCACCCCGAGATAATATTTAAAAAACGAGTGTGATTAGCGATTCACGCTAACCCATATGTGATAAATACTATGGACGACAGCTGGTCTTTTAATGACCGCGAACCCAACCAATACTTAACAAGTAACGATTGCCTAGAGTGACTTTCGTAACTGCATGCTCACTGATATCGGGGCGAAATAACTTGATTCGTTTAGAGCTGTAAATAGGCGTTTTACAAACAAACTGACCGCCACAGCGTGCTTGTTTGAGGATAATATTAAGCCGATAATGCCTGCCTGTGGTTACTTTGTCAGTGTGCTTGGGCACCTCACAGCCTTGTGGGAATTTGAGCAAGTAGACATCGAATTTTAGCGGCCACCATGCCCTTGCCAGCAACATTTTCTCATAACCGCTTTTCTGGCGGCCTTTTTGCCATCTAAAAAGTGTATTGAACATGTGCATAACCACCTTAGGAACTCACTTTCTTTTTCAACACTCAGTTATTCACTTATTTCAATACGGCCGCCATAACTCGCAGGCGTAAAGGTGAAAAAAGTGCAAATCAACCAAATTTGGCTGCCAACCTTGAGCCAGGTGTTAAGCTTTGTTGAGCATCGCACAGGGCTGGCCTACTAAATAGCCGCGTACTCGTTGCTTAATTTTATCTTGCAACCATCTTGGGCCGTGATCCGAAAGATCATTATGGCGAGCGTCAGGTATTTGCACTACGCAGATGTCGCTTTGCACTGTGTTTGCGCTCAACACTCCTTCATCTGCAGCAAAGTCGCTTGCCCGAATTGAGAATATGTTTATATTGTCCCTGCTTTACACGCTAGCATACCTTGTAAAATTGAAATTCGCTAATGAAGGTAAAGCAATGAAAAATAAACTGAACAATGACAGCTAACAACACCGGTAGCGCGGCATAAGTATAAGTGGGCGGCATTCAAATAAAACCGCTTAATCGGTAGGGTTACATGCACAATCAGCGTTACCGCTTGCAGTGGCAGCTGCTTTCAATTTTCACAGCACAGTAAAAAAGCCGCTCATTGAGCGGCTTGGGGACTACACATCTGGAGATTTCAGGGTGTGTGCAGTATCTACTTTAAGCGGCATCACTTTGCGCTTGGTCGTCGCTGTGACGAATTAAGTAATCAAAGGCGCCCAGGCTGGCACTGGCTCCTGCGCCCATAGCAATAATGATTTGCTTAAAAGGCGTGGTGGTGGCGTCCCCAGCGGCAAAGACCCCTGGCAAGTTAGTCGCGCCTTTATCATCAATCGTTATTTCACCAAAAGAGCTTAAATCCAGACCACTGTCTTTCAGCCACTCGGTATTAGGCACTAAGCCGATTTGTACGAATACGCCGGCTAAGGCTACATGCTGCGATTGTTGTGTTTCGCGGTCGGTGTAATTAAGACCAGTTACCTTATTGCCATCGCCAACAATTTCGGTGGTCGCGGCATGGGTAATGATGGTGACATTAGTAAGGCTTTGCGCCTTTTTAACCAGCACGTCGTCAGCACGTAAGGTATCGGCAAATTCCAGCACCGTAACATGCTCAACAATGTTGGCTAAATCGATCGCTGCTTCAATGCCTGAATTACCGCCACCAATCACCGCTACCGACTTACCTTTAAAGAGCGGACCATCACAGTGGGGGCAATAAGCAACCCCGTGGCCTCGGTATTCACGCTCACCTGGCACATTCATTTCCCGCCAGCGTGCCCCCGTGGCGAGGATCAGGGATTTGCTTTGCAGTGTGGCACCATTATCCAAGGTAATGGCGCGGGTATCGCTGTCTAAACGCGCAGCGCGCTGATTATCGATGACATCGACATTGTATTCTTTAACATGCTCTTCTAGCTGAGCTACCAGTTTCGGACCCTCTGTGGCCTTAACCGAGATAAAGTTTTCAATGGCCATGGTATCGGCTACTTGGCCACCAAAGCGCTCAGCGACAATACCGGTGCGCAACCCTTTTCGCGCCGCATAGATAGCAGCCGATGCACCCGCAGGACCACCGCCGACTACCAATACGTCATAGGGGTCTTTTTCATTCAATAGTTCGGCTTGGCGCGCCGCAGCTCCCTCATCGACCTTGTTAAGAATGTCATTGAGGCTGATAGCGCCTTGGCTAAATAGCTCGCCATTCAAGTACACCGTAGGCACCGCCATGATGTTGCGCTGCTCTACTTCCTCTTGGAACAAGGCACCGTCTATCATGGTCACATTCACCTGAGAGTTCAAAGCCGCCATGGTATTGAGCGCTTGCACGACGGCTGGGCAGGTTTGGCAGCTCAGCGAGATGTAAATTTCAAAATTAAGGGTTTTATCTAAGGCCTGGATTTGCGTACGTTGCGCCTCATCGGCCTTGGTTGCCACACCGCCGCTGTGCAGTACAGCGAGCACTAATGAAGTAAACTCATGACCCATCGGGACCCCAGCGAATGTAATCGAGGTGCCTTGCTCGCCGAGTACTTGCATCGCAGGGCGTCGCGCTGCTTGGTGGTCTTGTCGTATACTAATGCGCGGGCTCAACTCGGCCAAATCGTTGGCCAAAGTGTCTAATTCTTTACTTTTGCTGCTTTCATCGAGGGCTAGAACCAGCTCTATATTGCCCGTCAATGCACTAAAATGGCTTGATAATTGATTCTTAATGGTACTGTCTAACATGGTTAGCCTCTTCAAGCGTTAGAAAAATAAGGCGGTGTTGCCACCGCCCGAGTGTTGCGATTTAGGCGTTATTAAATTTTGCCGACGAGGTCTAGCGAAGGTGCAAGCGTTTCTTCACCTGGCTGCCAAGAGGCTGGGCATACTTCACCGTCGTGAGTAGCGATGTACTGCGCCGCTTGTACTTTACGTACTAGCTCTTTAGCGCTGCGGCCAATGCCTAGGTCGTGCGTTTCAACCACTTTAATTTCGCCTTCAGGGTTGATAACGAACGTACCGCGTAGCGCTAGGCCATCTTCTTCAATCATCACACCGAAGTTGCGCGTGATTTTGCCAGTTGGGTCGCCAATCATTGGGAACTCAATTTTACTAATGGTTTCAGAAGAATCGTGCCACGCTTTGTGGGTGAAGTGGGTGTCCGTAGACACTGAATAAACTTCAACACCCATTTCTTGCAATTGAGCGTAGTAGTCAGCTAAGTCACCTAGCTCCGTAGGACATACGAAAGTAAAGTCCGCTGGGTAGAAAAACACGATTGACCATTTGCCTAATAGGTCTTGCTCGCTTAGCTCAACGAAGTCACCTTGGTGATAAGCCGTTGCGTTAAAAGGTTGGATTTTAGTGTTGATCAATGAGTTGCTCATAAATTACCTCATGTTGTCTGTCATCAGTTTTAAATAATTAGCGGCGTGTACCGCTGCGTTGATGAATAAGATAGAGGTTGTGCTTTAACAAATAAAACAGATTGATTCGATTACAGCCATCGATAAATGTGATTAAAACTTAAACTTACTGCGATTTCTCAGACCGTTAATGGCTTTTTCGCCTGAACTCGTTGAACTCTTTAACCTGCGCCACGTACAATTAGGAAAAGCATCCGCGCTGAGGTCTACTTTGTCTATTGCCCGTTATATCAATCATATCCAATTAGGTTACTTAGGATTACTGCCGTTTTTAGCCTTGGTTGGATGGAGCATGCTCAGTGGTCGCACTGAGTACGCTGGCACCATGTTCATTTATTATGGCATCGCGATTATGAGCTTCCTTGCCGGTCAGTTATGGCGCCCCGGTGAGCAAAGCTATGGGCGCGCCATTGCTGCCGTTATTCCCACCATCCCGCTGCCACTGTTGGCGCTGGGCAATGAGCTGTTTTCATTGGCGTGGTTAAGTGCCAGCTTTTGGCTGGTGCTGGCCATTGAAGTAAAACAGCCGCAATGGGCAGAGCACCACAAGGACTATCGCAAGATGCGCTTTGTGCTTACCTCAGTGGTGTTTGTGTGTCACTTGCTGATGATTGCCGCCATGCTCGACAGACCTTAGACAGCTTCACAGCAATACAGTACACTGCGCGCTCTGATTTTTCGGTGAGATGGCCATGATTGACGATTTACGCAGTGCCCTTGAGCAGTTGGGCGAACAGTTCAGCGAAAAAAACGCCGCATTCAAGGTAAAGGTGGTGCCGTTTTTTTGCTCGGTACGCATTAAAAAAGACCATAAGCACGAAGGCACCCTGCACTTTTATGCTAACCAATTTATAGATGCGTGGTTGGTGTGTTTGTTTATTTTATTCGGGGCATTAATTTATCAGCCTGAGCTTGGTCTTACCCACGGCCCTATCCACTTTGCCATTGCCGCTTTTGTGGCCCTGCGTTTAATAATCCGCCAGGTGGCTATTGAATCACTGAAAGCTCGGCTCTATTTGTTGCAACCCCGCTCCAATGATGCCCCGCAGAGTCACGAGTAACGATGTACTTAAGTGCTCAGTGGCGTATTTTAACGGTCGGCGACGGCGATTTAACCTTTACCCGGGCGCTTAAACGACGTTTTGCAGACGCCCATATCGTCGGTTCGGTGTATGACTCAGAAGCGGTACTGCGAGAGAAGTACTCCAGTCACGGCATTGATGAGTTACGCCAAGCCCAGGTACCGCTGTATTTCAGTTTTGATGTGACCAACCAGGCCTGCTGGCAGCGTCTTAGCACGGGCTTTGATGTCATCATTTTTCAGTTTCCATTGCTCAGCCAACTAGGCTCTAAAAGCGCCTTTGCTGCAGCGCAGCAACAAGGTGGCCTCAACACCTTGAATCGCGCCCTGTTACACCAATTTTTACGCCACGGTAGCGCCTATGGCCTAGCTAAACACGGCGCCGGGCTTTGCTATATCACCTCAAAAGACGTCAAGCCTTACAGTCATTGGGGTCTTGACCACGCCCTGTGTACTGGTCTTGATCTACAGTATGTCGGTGAGCAGCCCTTTAATATTGATGATTTCCCCGGTTACCGTATCCGTAACGTGGACCGCAATAAACATGTCAAAGACACCAAAGGAGTCACCTACAGCTACGCGCTGAACCCCAAAAACCTTGACTTTCCCTATCACCGCCCGCTTTATTTGGATGATACCAACTATTGCCCACTGTGCCATGCTGGGCCTTTTTGCAATGAAAAAGACCAGGCACAACACTTCGAGAGTCGTCAACACCAGCTTATGCTGGGTTATCAGCAACACTGGCAAAATTGGCTTGCGCACGCTTACAAAGATTATTCATGACTTGATGCTGCTGTTGCAATTTCGCCACTTCATGACATAACAAGGTTTTGCGCATTCGCAGTTGGGCTCGTTCCCACAATAACCAGGCGCCATCTCGTTGCACTAACGCTCGTTGCAGCTGAGTACGCAGTGCTTGGCGCTGCTCGGCGTTGAGTTCAGCGTAATATAAAAGGTAAAACTCAACACTGGTGATATTAACCTCTTTTATAAAGGGCCCATATTGTTGCGCCTGTTTTAAATACTGCCACACAGAATCGTTGATTCCGTCCAGAGAATAGCTTACTTTTGCCAACTCCAGCCAAGTATACGGCCAGCTCGGTCGCAAGCTCAGTGAGTGCAACAATTGTTCTTTGGCTGTTCGCAGTTCAACGCCATCCGCATAGCCATGCGCAAAGCCATACAATGATAGCTGCGCCTGAATCGTGTGGTATTGTGCGTGGTTAGGAACGAGCTCAGCAGCGCGCTGTAGACGCATGTGAGCGCGCATGTAATGGGTCGAGCCGACGGCTGGCTCCAACTCATCTTGTTGCAGCTGCAAGTGCGACAGCAATGTTTTACCTTGTAAATAGGCTAGATTGCCCTGCAAGGCAGCAATGGAGCCCGCTGCCAAGCCAATACTGATCAGCATAAGCACGGTGGCTGCCAAGTGCCGAGGAGTTAACCGAGCTAAAATAGACCTTGGCATAGACGCCATGGGTTCTCCTTGGTGTAGCGTTGGGCCAGCTCCTTGCCGACCAGTTGCTCAGAACGCTCACGGGCCTGCGCTAGGCGAAAAGGTCGACGTTCGCAACTGTGGGCATCACTGGCTATCAGGTCAACGTTACCCTGCTCTAGCCACTGCACTGCGAGTTTTTCACTGTCATCACCAAAATCCCCTAACAAGCTCCCTGCCGTCACTTGAATTAAACACCCCAAGCGCTTAAATCGTGCTAGTAAATGTGGCTTCGCCTTAATTTCTCTATTGCGCTCAGGGTGCGGCAGCACCACTGTTAAGCCTTGGCGATTTAACCAAGTGATCAGCTTGTCGGCACCGAGAGGTACATGCGAGTGCGGCAATTCTAAGAGGATTGCGCGCTCTGGGCCTTGACCATGAAATAGCGCAATGAGGTCCCTGGAGAGGGCTGCCATAATTTGCGAGTCAATGCGCACTTCACTGGCAAAAGCAACGTGAATATCGAGCTGTTGCTCACGTATAGCTTGGTGCAACCGCGCAAAACTTTGCGCGACTACGGGTTGGGTGTTGTCAAAGCGACCAAAGTGCAGATGCGGTGTGACAACCACATGGGAGATCCCTTGCGCCTTAGCTTGTTCGAGCATGGCGATACTGTGTTGCCACTGCTGCGGTCCATCATCTATCCCAGCCAACACATGGTTGTGAATATCAATCATAGCAAGCCTTAAGTTGGTGCATTTGCTTGGGTATATCCATGGCTATCGTAGTAGCCATAATGGGCATTATGACCCTGCTTTTGTTTGCCATTAACTTGGTTCAGCAGCACCCCACAAACGTTTGCTTTAGCATCAATTAAACGGTGTAGCCCGGCCTTCACTAATCCTTGACGTGTCGAGCCTGATTTAACGACATAGATCACTGAATCACTGTGCTGGGAAACAACAAGCGCGTCACTCACCGCCTCTAAAGGTGCCGTATCAAGCACGATATAATCGTATTGCTGGCGCAAGTGTGCCAACAGGGCCTTAAAGTTTTCGCTACTGAGTAGCTCTAACGGGTTAGATGGGATTTGCCCAGCACACAACACGTGAATATTCGACTGTTCATCAACGTGAATACACTCCTCAAGCTGCTGAGTGTTCGCAAGGACATTCGCCAGACCTGGCTGGTAAGCCGGAAGAGAGAAGCGCCCAGCCAATGAAGGGCGACGCATATCAGCATCAATTAATAACACTTTTTCCATTTGCCCTAGCGAGAAAGCAAGGTTGATGGACGTGGTTGATTTCCCTTCACCCGGCACCGATGAAGTCACTTCAATCACTTGATTGTCGCGGTCCATCTGACTGAGTACCAGCGACGTTCTAAAGGTGCGCACCGCCTCCGCAAAAGCCAACTTACCTTTATCAAAGAAGGTGTGCGTTGGCAGCGGCTTACGTTTTGATGACGGTAAACTTGGCAACACCCCTAGCAGTCGCTGACCGAGCTTATTTTCTACTTCTTCAGCGTTGTTCAGTGTGTCGTTTAGCGCGTCGGTTAGAAACGCCAGCACGATACCGAAACCTAAGGTCGCAACGAAGGCCAATACGACGATTAACTTACGGTTTGGCTTCGCTGGATTCGTCGGCTGGTAGGCATAATCGGTAAACCGAGCGATTGGCGAATTGAAATCACTGGTGACTTCGGTCTCTTTGGAGCGCGATAAAAAGGTATCATAGATATTGCGGTTGGTTTCCACTTCGCGTTTGAGCTGGTGATACTCAGTTTCTTTACGCGTTAGCATTTGAAAACGCTGACGCAATCGCTCCACATCTTGCTGCAACGCTGACACCGTACTATTGGCGGTGCGCATCTCTTTTTCTAAGCCCATCACCAAAGAGCGAATTTGTGCCGATAAGTTTTCCTGCACAGTAGCAAGCTCCGCTCGCGCGGCAATCATTTTAGGGTGTTTAGGGCCATATACTTGTCGTAATTCACTCACTTTGCGCTGCGCGGTCACAACCTCACGCTTCACGTCTTGAATCACTTTGTGAGTGGTGATTTCGTTGATCGATTCCAACCTGGTAATGTCATCACGGCCATACTCATCCACCACGCGCATAATCGCGTTGAGCTCGCTTTGGTTACGCTTCGCTTCCACCAATTGTTGCGCGGTTTGCTCTAATTCACGACGCACTAACCCTACAACGCCCTCAATATCAACTAAATCCTCACGCTCTCGGTAGCTTTGCAGCTTCTGTTCGGACTTATCCAAGCGCTCTCGCAGGATACTTAGGCGGTCGTTTAACCACCCCGAGGCCTGTTTAGCAATGCCCATTTTCGCTTGCATCGCATGAGTAATGTACGCTTCACCAACGGCATTGGCGACATCAGCAGCCAGCGCCGGATCGCTCGACTCATAGGCGATAACCACCAGCTGGGTTTTACGGATCGGATGAATACTCAGGCGCCGCGAAAACGCGGTGATAATTTTCTGCATTCGTTTTTCGTAAGCTTGCTGCGCATCGGCGGTGCTTGGCAGTGTCTGTGGCTTTTGTGGAATATATTGCTTCACCCATTGCTTAATATCATTCATAACCCAACTGAGCATACTAGGCTTGGGTTGAAAATCTCGATGCTCAAGCAGGTTCAATTGCTCTATCACATCTCTGGCTATGGCTCTGGAGCGCAAAATCTCATATTGGGTTTGATAGTACTCTTTTTTTGAGGCATCTAAACCATAGACCTCTTCAAAACTGACCGCTTTACGCTGCTGCGCCTCAATAAGTAAGGTGGCGCTAGCACGGTATGAAGGAGTCAATTGCAGCGCCCACACCATAGCGAGGGTGGTAACTAAAATCGCCAAGAGCGCAATGCGCCACTTAAACTTGTTAATGACTTTTAAGTAATAGCCCAGAGTCACAACCTCAGCGGCGCCTGTATTGCGTGTTGCTGTTTTCATTCTCTACCCTGAAATTAGAAGAACCGTTGCTCTATTTTTATGGTGTCACCGGCGGCGACCTGAGATTGCAAAGACGCTTTACTGCGCTTTGCCTGTTGCTGCTGTTCACTGAGCAAAAAGATTTTGTCTGTGGAGGCTCGCTCAGTGAGGCCGCCGGCCAAGGCGATAGCTTGATCCACCGTCAGTCCTGGTTGATAGGGGTAGGCACCAGGCTCTTCAACTTCGCCATGAATATAGAAAGGTCGGTAGCTGACCACTTGGGCGTAGACATTGGGCTCAACGAGGTAATCGCCTTTCAAGCCACTGTAGATCAGCTGCTCCACTTCTTTTACTGTGAGTCCTGTCAAGGTAAGCTCACCCAAAAAGGGGTAGCTGACTACGCCACTTTTGCCCAATAAAGCATCTATATTAAGGTCCGGCTGACCAAACACTCTAATTTGCACTTGGTCGCCCGGCCCGAGCTTATAATCGCTGTTGGCAACCGCCCATTGACTACATAGTGCCAGCAGCACTGCAGCTAGCCACCGCATTAACGACTCCCCATCAACGCAAACTGTACAGTTAAACCAATGCGATTGCGGTCAAAGGCTAAATCGTCGCGAGTAGAGTTGTCATTGCGCAGTTCGTAATAACTTGATAGCACCACGCTTGGGCTCAACGCGTAATCCATCGCCAAAGTAAGCCCGCGTAGCGAGTCTTGACGGCTTACACCGACGAACTCATCATCGGTGTACGAATACGCCACCTTAGTTTGCAGGTTTTCACGCCATTGGTGCACCCACTGCGCCTCGTAGAACGTCTCACGAACATAATCGCCTTCAACTAAAGGGTCGCGAGCACTGCGTGAAGTGGTAAATCGGAAGTGGCTATAAGTCAGCGGCTGCCACTTAATCTTGGCCTGCCAACTGACCCCAGAAAAGTTCTCACGGGCAGCATTAGCAAAGTCCTTTTTTTGATAACCGACTTTGATCTCACCTTCTGTTAGCGCCGTTGCTTCCCAGCTGTATCCAGCATAAGCCTGATAATCATCGGAATCGCGAGTGACACCATTGATGTCAACGACATCGTAGCGATAGTTGTTTTGATGTACGGAGACGAACACGTCTGAGCGTGATTGTGAATTAAAGTAAAGTGTGGCGCCGAAATTTGCTTTGTCGTAGTCACGATACTGCGTAATGGTCTCAAAACGCGTGTAGTTTTTGTTGTAATAGCCCGCATCAAACTTAACACGGTACATCGCTGTTTGTGCGCCAAACTCATAGTCGGCGTGGTAATTTTGCTGCTCGTAAGTAAGCGGCTCAGCAAACGCGTTAGGTTGCCCTTCAGACAGACCCTCACCACGGCGCTCAACATTCCAATCAGCGTCAACACGCACATTGAAGCGATGACGTCGTGACAGTTCAAAGTGAGACAAGTAACCAATATGACCATCGGTATAATTGTCTGCACTACTTTGAATATAGGCCGCTGAACTTAACCGTGTAGTAAGCTGATGACGGTTAATGCCGTCATCATACGCCATCTCTAACTCTGGCGTGGCAGTGTAAATCATACTGCTTTGTTCATTGTCGGCCGTACTGAAAATATTATCATCGTACATCGCGCCAACACTGAGCTTGGGCGTTAATTCAAGGCCATTTTGGGTGATATAGCTGCCTGGTTTTGGCATCGCTGCATGGGCTGTTGTCGCACTCAATAACGCTGCTGCCAGCATCGACTTTCTCATTATCCACTCCCTGATATTAATACGCATTTTTTCCAACGAAGCCTTTGAAAATAGTCATAAATATAATTTTTATATCAAACCACAAAGACCAACTTTTAATGTATTGGAGGTCGAACTCCACCCGCTTTTCCATTTTCTCTAAGGTGTCTGTCTCACCGCGCCAGCCATTAATTTGTGCCCAACCTGTGATCCCTGGCTTAACCTTGTGACGGATCATATAAAACTCGACTTTCTTACGATATTCCTCGTTATGTGCCACAGCATGCGGGCGAGGGCCGACAATGGACATATCACCGAATAGAACATTAAAAAACTGCGGTAATTCGTCCAAACTGGTGCGCCTCAAAAACCCACCAATGGGGGTAATGCGTGCGTCGTTTTTCGTCGCTTGACGCACCACAGCATCGTTTTCCATCACCTTCATTGAACGGAACTTCCATACTCGAATACGCTCGCCGCCGAGGCCATACCGGTCTTGTACAAACAATACCGGCCCTGCAGAGGTTAATTTAATTGCAATTGCTATAGCGATAAGCAGTGGTGAAATGAGCAATAGGATTAACGCCGCGACGACGATATCTTCAGAGCGTTTGATAAATTCTCGCGCACCTAAGTAAGGCGACTCAAACACGCTTAGGGTATCAAACCCTCCGACATGGTCGATGCGCGCATGAATCAAGTTCGAGAGTAAAAAGTCAGGGACAAAGTGTACGTCAACAGTGGTATCCCCAAGTTGACGCAAGATATCGGCAATACGCTTGTCGGCTTTCATCGGCAGAGCAATGAACAGAACATCGACTTCACCGCGACGAGCAGCGTTGACGGCCTCACAAATTGCTCCTTGAACATGGAAATGCAACTGCTCGAATACTCTATCTGGTTGGCGGTCTTCAAAAAAGCCCACGAAATCAAAGCCTAACTCATCATGCTGACTTATTTCCCTAAATAAATTGGCCCCTGACTCGGTCGCGCCAATAATAGCGACTCGTTTTAAGCTAAACCCAAGCTTTCGTTTATTAACTTTATATAAACGAATAAACAACCGCCAACTAAACAGAAATATAAATGAACTAAGAAACCAAATAAACAAAGTTAAACGTGACAAATTTTCACTAAACTTAAAACCAAAAGCAAAGATGAATAATGCACCACTTGCAATAACTAAAGAGAGCCAAGACCAGCTCACCATATGCTGAAACTTACCTGCTCGCCAACTGCGATAGACGTTAAAAACTTCCGCAGTGTAGAGGTAACAAATCATCAAGATAAGAAATGCTACCAGGTAATGCTGATCCAGCTCTACACCACGTATAGCAGCGGCTATAAAGAGCCCGGCAGTGATCGAAAACAAATCCATCAAGCGGTAGAAAACACCGCTGGAGGTTGGGTTATTTTTAAATGTTTTATCGCTGGTCATGGGTGCTCCAAGCTTAAATTCAGCCATCCTAGTAACAGGTAAAATTATAATCTACAATCCCACCAAGTAAAATAGATTTCACTAACTTATCTATAATAAACATTTAACCATGAACAACGAATTAACTATAAGCGCTGTCACCTATTTGTCATACGTTCTTTCATTAACAAATAAGCAAAGCGGCTATTCGTAACAAGGTAGCGTTTCCACATTCTTCCGGGTTCTTGCAAAACGCGATATAGCCATTCCAACCCCGCATTTTGCATCCACTTTGGCGCCCGCTTCACCTTGCCGGCAACAACGTCAAAAGTGCCGCCAACGCCCATAACAAAGTTGACGCCGAGCTGGTCTTGCCAGCGGTTGATAAAGTTCTCTTTTTTCGGCGAGGTGATGGCCACAAAAAGTAGCTGTGCACCGGATGCCTTGATTTTCTCAACCACGGCCTGCTCATCATCCCAAAAATAGCCGTGGTGATACCCCGCTACATTTAATTGCGGATTTTGCTTTTGCACCACCTCCGCTGTACGAGCCACCACTTCGGGTTTAGCGCCAAGTAAAAACACACTGAATTGTTGCTCGGCGCTCATTGCCAGTAGCTCATGGAACAGGTCAACGCCAGCGACGCGCTCTGGTATGTCATGACCACAGGCTCTTGCTCCCCACACCACACCCATGCCATCGATATTGATGATGTCACAAGCTTTGACTGAGTCAGCGAGCTCAGCATCACGTTGCATATTGACCAACTTAGCGACATTAACCACCACGTGCTGAAGAAAGTGCCCGTCCTTTATATGATCGCGGATCACCGTTACCGTCTCCGTCATTGTGGCGCTATCCATAGGGGCATTTAAAAATTGAATTCTTTTCATGATTTCTCCTTAATATCCGGCAATATAGCGACTGTATCGCTTGCCGATAAGCCGTTGACCAATAGTGAGCGCACTGCACGCAAGCGCAAGACACAGCGCCATTGCGACCACGGAGCTAAGTACATAGCTAAAGTGTGCCAAGGGTTTGGTAAGTAGATACAACTCGTAGGTAAACAAGCCGTGAATAAAGAAAATGCCAAAGCTCATCATCGCCAATTGTGACAGCGGCTTGAGTAAACTGGGGTGTCGTTGCAACCACTGCTCTACGCGTAAATCGCTTAATAACAATAACAACACACAACTGAGCATCGCTTTTTGCACAAACAGCCAATCAACTCCATACAACCCTAAGCGTGGATGATGAGCATTGCCAAACTGCTGTAAATGCAGGCTTTGATATAGCCATACGCCAGTAGCAGCCACAGCTAAGCTGACTATCAATGCTGTCGATACTGGTCGACAGCGCTGCAGCTTTTCACAGCTCAAACCCAGTAAAAAAGCAGGTAAGAAATAGAGTAAATTGTGTGCGAGATGGGTCAGTTCTTGCGGGCGCCCAATACGCATGGAGAGGTAGCATAAGGGGATTAGCACTAGGGCTTGCAACCAAAGCGGCTGAGCATGATACAGTTTGAGCATTGGTGTAAGCGAGAACATCACCATAATAAAGGGCACATACCAAAGCGGGAATAACGCTCCCCCTAAGCCCACCTCTATAAGCTGATAATCTTGGCAGTACAAACCTAAGGTGCATTTAGAATACGCTTTGGTAAGCGCCAATAAAGAGATGCACACAAAAGGTGGAATCAACAGCGCCTCTTTCTTGCGCATAAAATCAGTCCAGCACTGCTTCGGCCAGCTGATATGCGCCGCTAAAAAAGCAGACAAAGCAACAAAGAATACCGATGAATTAGCGACCAAATTTTTATATAGATAGTCAACAGCAGTTTTGTCGTCGCCCATCAATGAGGTGTGCTGCGCGACGACTAAAATAATCGCCAGTGAGCGCATTGCGTCAATCCCAGCAAGCCTCACGCTGCCTCCTGCTCAACGCGGGGACGTTGCTGCACAAGCGCCAATTCACTAAAGCTGTAATACACCCAGGCCTGGGTCCAACGCATATAATTGACTTTATTGGTGTAGCGTTTGCCTTTTTGATACACAAAACGGCCACTGCGCTGCTCGTAGAGCAACTCCACGCTGCGGGCCAGTATTTTACCCGCCAATGCCAATTGCTCGGCATTGGGGTTAACCTTTAGCAAAGTTAATAGCGCCTGGCAGACGCTGTGCATATCCAGTGGGTAGGGATTATCGTGATAGTACTTCGCCGTGCCTTGGCTATCAAACAAGTGCTCAGTATAAAACTGCAGACCACGTTCTATCGCCGCGTCAAACTCTGTCGTTTGCAATTGCGAACGCACAATATCCAACGCCTCGAGATTATACCCGGTGTGAAAACCGTCAATGAACTGATGATGATGACGTGTTCCATAGACCCACGCGCCCTGCTCATTTTGTGCCTGTACTGATTGTCGCGCAACCTGCAAGGCTAAGTCGCCGTATAAGCTGTCATCATAGTACGCAGCGTAGGTCGCCACCCAAGCCGCAGCCCACAAACTGGCATTGTGTACGAATGCCGACTCACCTGGAATATAGGCAAAATAGCATTGCTCTCGCCCCTGTTCGTCCGTGGTCTGCGTATATAAATGGTTTACCATAAAGTGGGCGCTTTGCATTGCACACTGTGTATACTTATCTTGCTTCGTCACTTGCCCAAAAGCATGTAAGGCTTTGGCAACATACAGGGTGGTGATCACATTGGGCTTGCCTTTGGGCACATAAAACGCCCGGGCATTCCAGTCAAAGTGATACCCCCAGCAAGGCGCTCCCCACTGCTGCTCGTCGCATTTCTGCGTAAGTAACCAGTCGGCTAAACGTTGTGCCTCATGCACGTACTTTTGCTCACCACTGCGCTGATAATCATTCACCAAGCCTAAGATAAATAATGCCACGCCTTTGGGGTTGCGTTTCTTGGGCACCAAGCATAAGGGCCTGAAGTTGATGGGCGAGCGTTTGAACAGCTGCGTCCATGCCAGCCCGAATACGCCCTTGCGCAACATAGGAGCAACAGAAAACAGTCGGCTGTTCAGGCCATCAAAAGGGTCATAGCCGGCATAATCATCCGCTTGCGCTAAATTTAAAGTTTGCTGAGCCAGTGTATTAGCAGTTTCAGTGTTCATCGTGTAGCTCCCGGTACAGGGCGTCTAACTGCGGGATCACCGCCTGCTTGGAAAAGTTGTCTTCAAAGCGTTGTTTCGCATTAGCGGCTAATCGCGCGTTAAGGCCACGATCGCCAATGGCATTGATGAGCAACTGGGCCAACGCTTTAACGTCACCGGCAGGACACATCAAACCGCTATGTTGATGTAGCAAGGCGTCAGGTATGCCTCCGGCATTAGAGGCGACCACGACTTTTTGCGCAGACATGGCCTCGAGCACCCCCATAGGAAAGCCTTCGTTGTAGCTAGGCAGGCAATAAATATCCGCTCGCGCAAGATAGTCGAGCTTTTGCTCACCACTGATCCACCCTAAAAAGCTAACATCCTGCTCTAATCCTAATTCAGCAACCTGAGCTTTAAAGGTGGCCATATCACCATCGCCACCGAGTGCTAAGCGTGCGTTAGGACACTGTTTTTTTACCTCAGCAAATGCCGTAATTAAATCTCCAACCCCTTTGCGCTGGCCTAGACGGCCCAAAAATAGAATCAATCCAGGCTCGGTGCGCTCAGTCCCTAATTGCAAAGAGTCCACGGCGTTGTATATCACTTGTACTTTACTGGGGTCATTAACTAAGCTCTCAACCCAGCTTTGCCACTGTGTGGAGAGCACAATCACCTTATCAGCGAGTTCGTAAGTGTGACGAATATGGGCTTGTTTTCGCGCGTCACATTCGTTTTCGAAGAATTCACGAAATTCAGCGCCATGCAAATGCAACACAACCTTCACTCGAAAGCGTTTTAGCAATCTAATAAGCAGCGATTTGCGTTGATAACTGCCCCGCGATGCCATATGGATATGTGCCACCGCCACACGGGAGCTCAATAGAGTCCACGCTGTTTGGATATAGGCGAAGAGAAAAGTAAACAGCCGTTTTAGGCCCAACTTTGACGTGTCACGCTGATGGGTGGCGATATGCTTTACATGCCAGCGGGAGAAAAACCCCGAAGATTCCAACGTATGCAAGACCGTAGCTATACCGCCTTGGCCGCCTCGCGCGGTGGCTAACGTAATGTTTTTGTACTGTTTCATCCTCATTCCTCAATGCTACAAAGCGCTTGGCGTACTTTGCCCGATGCGGTTTTTTCTAGTTGCGATACCGGTGTTACTTTCACCTGCATGCTTTGACCCAAGCGCTCCTTGGTATTGCTTATTAATTGCTGGCGCTGGTGCTCATCAAAGCGCCTATCATCTATTTGCACTCTAACCTCAACCGCGCCTGGGTGATGTTGCACAAACTGACACCCTAGTAAGCCGTCAACCCCTTTAGGAATATGGTTAAGCACGTAGACCTTCTGCCCTTGTTCAGCCAGCAAGTAATCCCCTTGGCGGCCCTCAATGGCGCTGATAACAGGATAATGACGACCACAGGGACAGCTTTGTTCATCGCTCAGCTGGACAAAATCGCCCGTGCGATAGCGAATGAGTGGAAATAAAGAGTTGTTAAGGTTACTTCCGATCAGTTCATAACGATTACCATCGATATGGTGCAGCTCAACTTCAGCGTAATCGTTGAGAAGGTGGTAGTTACCATGCTCACAATTGGCGATCGCTGCAACACGCTCAAATAGACCATACCAATCAAATACTTTGCACTTAAAGCGTGACTCAATCAGGGCTCTGTCTTCGGCGCTTAAAGATTCTGATGAGGTGATGACTGACTTTAATGGCGCGGGGTAATAGGTATCACAACTTTGTAAATATTTTGCCAAGCTGACAATCGACGACGGGTAGGCTTGGATAACATCGACACCAAATTCGACCATGGCGTCGATGTAGCTCGCCATATTAGCTGTGGTTAAATGAAAGGAAGACAGCATGATCATATCTTCGAACCACGAATAACGCCAAAACGGCGCCTTTCGTTGCTCACCTGGGACAATCATATCTCCGCGAAGCCACGCTCGCTTATCTCCTTTTTGATACCCCGCCCACTGTCGGTGGCGATTAGTAAAAGCTCGCTCACGCATGACCGACTCTTTCGATTGGTAAATCACTAAAGGACTGCCTGTGGTGCCACTGGTTGCCCCTTTGATCTTGACCCCTTGATGTTCGGAGTCTAGAAAATCACGATGCTGAGCTTTGACAGTGGCTTTATCAATCACACTGTATTGCCCTAAATCAGTGCCTTTATCGCGATAAAAAGGGACTCGGCGAGCCGCGTGTGTAAGCATTTTTTTAAGCCGCGCTTGGCGATAGGCATCGCATTTGTGCACATCGTATTGCAACTGTTCAAGCTGCGCTGTTAGCGAGCGAGTGTGTCGGTTATCTCGCAGCTTCTGACGTAAACCACCGTAGACCGAGGCCAACACATTTTGCAGCCAAATCGGACTGCGCTTGTACATACGAGAGGTATACATTTACACCGTCTCCCGCGCATCTGAGAGAGTGATAAATTGACCCTGACGCTGTGCTCGTTTAAGCGTGTATGTAAAAGGAGAAAACCATGAATAGTCTTTGGCATGTCCAATAAGTACGGTGGTAGACAAGCACTTTTGCTGCGCCAAAGCTAAAAATCGCTGTACTTGTGCTCGACTACTTAAACACACATCGAAGTTACTGTTTGTCAATTTGTGTGGCTGCAAAGGGGCTGCCGGCTTAACGCTATGTTGATAACCAATGTGCTTTAATTTTTTATTAAATAACCGCGTGTATAAACGTGCCAGAGAGATTTTTTCTGGTAACGAGCTGCGCAGCGTAAGCAACGGGTACTCGATGACTTGTGTAGGCTCATCACTGCCGGGCATAGGATGAGGTAAGAATGAGTCACAATCGGTGTAGTCGTATTGACACAAGGCCTTATTGGCGTAAAAGCCCGGGCACAAAGATGATTCAGTATCAAAGCCTGCAGCGCTTAGCGCTTTCACACTCTGCGGATTAAAGCCGACATTGTAGCCACCTGCACGAAATGCATGACAACGATATTCGCTGTTGAGGGGCTGAATTAATGCTTCCAGAAAGGCTTTACCGGCGAGCAATAAATCAAGCTGACCTGGGGTGCCATCAGCACTGGTGCGATAAGGCAAGGCAGAAAATCGCCACCAGTCAAAGTTGAGCTGCCATTGTCCTTGACGGTACTGTGCCTGATACCATTGAGGGTGCAGGTGTAATTGTAAGTCGTGACCTAGAGACACCATACGCTCGAGCTGGGCTTTAATATGCTTGGCATCGTCGATAAAAAGAGCGTTGCCGCTGTCGGCTTCTTTAAAAATCGCTTCGAGCTCAAGATATTCGATGAAAAAAGTAGCGCGTATTCCCAAACGTTGCATGGTTTCGAGCATTTTGTCTGTGGGCGCGACCAAGTGCTTAAGCACATCGCCCTTGCCACTGCCAAACAACTCATAATCAAACGTCAAAATGTACTTCATTAGCTCTTCTTCCTTGAGATGTTTTGCGCGAATAGCTGCTGGCATTGCGGCAACAGTTTAGAGTTGTCGATAGCATAACAAGGCGAAACTAAACGCTGACTTAAGGTAACCAATTGGGGACAATGCAAATCAAAAAATGTGCTCGACTCCATCAGCGGCTCGCGAATATCATGCACAAAAGTGGTTACGCGATGTTGTTTGCCTTCATAAATCACCGTTGCTGCAAAGGGCTTGTCGCCATAGAGATACCCCAGGTCTTGCTCGTACAGGTCTTCAGCACAGTGCACCATCGAGCAATTACGTACGCCCAAACCGATGGACTTGGAGTGCTCCAATTGTGCTAGCAAGTAATAGGGGCTGTGCGCATCATAAGGCGTCTGGCTGCGCTGGTGATGAGCGGTAATTAGTCGGCTGTGCTGGCCCCAAGCGGCAACGGCTTTGATAGGGTGGATACTGATGTGGCTGTGCTCATCATCAGCTAGAGTTTGCGCCAATACCCCGGTGCCACAGCGCATATGTGCGCTATCAAAAATACGTCCGGCCTTTAGCCAATCTTGCGACAACCCTGGCGGGTAAAATGGCATGGCCAAGGTCCCTGTAGGGCCGACAATTTGCTTTAGTAGCTCGAGCAATTGCTTGGGAGTAAAATCAGCATGCAAAAACCCAAAACCACAGTGCACTAACAATGCATCCCCTTGCGCTATCTGCAAATCATCGAGCAACACCGCTCGCATCTGCGCCAGCGTGGTTTTAGGTTGCGCGTTAAAAGCCTGACGTTGGCGACGGTACTTTATTTGCCGTAAATAGGCATAAATAGACGATGACTTAAGTCGCGCAAGCATGGCTAGCTCCTTGGGCCCGAATCGATTGTTGGGCTTTTTGTTGAAGTTTTAAAGCACAGAACAAGGCACAGTAAAGTAGTAACAATACCGGTGTTTTTGTTGTTAATGAGTTATTGGTTACCCCCACAATCATAAACACACCAATCGCGGTACGGCTGACTAAGTTCCCGTGATAAAAGAAATAACCTAGAGGCAAGAAAGCGGCGATAAAAAGCGGCACAGCACCAATCAAGCCAAAATTAAAAATCCATCCTACGAGGTAGTTTTCAATAACCGAGATATCGATATAAAACTCGATAGCAGCCATCAAACTCGCTGAGGCGCCGAACACCCACTCTTTTGGGCTTAACTGCTCAAGCAGATAAAACACATCTAGACGCGCTGTAGCACTGTGATCGATATACATTTTCGAAGTGATACGTTCCGTGATCCCCGACTCAATAAGCACCACAATAAAAGCAATAAAGGCGAAATAGCCGAGCATCATAAGTACCGCTAGATACCGCCTGTCAACGGCCACACCACGGGTTAAAAATCGCCACAATGCGGGCACGGCACACACCAAGGCGCCAAGGCAAAAGAGTGCTAACGCTGCCCGCCCACCAAAAGCAAACAGCGCCAAAATCACTAGGCCGATATAAGCAAAAGCAGGGAGTCGAGTGTAGGAGCAGAGCAACAAGGCTAAAGCCACGGTGATCAGGGCATTGTTCAGGGGGTGCGTCATCAATGCGGTTGAGCGAAAAAAAGCAAAGGAGTCAAACTCAACGCTTACAATACGAGTATTTAATACGTACTCCCCTACGGCAAGTAAGGAATTAAACAGCAACAAGTAAGCAAGTAGCACCAAAATACGCTGCAACTGCGAGTGTGATAATTGCGCGAGTAGCACTAACAACAACAATGGCGCTAAAAAGGTATTAACCATATAGGCCATGCCTGACGTGCCTTGTGTGGCTAGGCCATAGACGATAACAGCGCTTAGAGCGATAAATGACCACCACCAAATAGACGCTAACTGACCTAATTCAGCAACACTTGCTGCCATGCCTCTGCTCAACACCAATAACCCAAATAACGCCAGTAAAATGTATGCATAAAGGTGTATTTTAACCACCGGCGAGCCGCCTTCTGATACGTAGGCAATACCGAGGTTTTCAAGCAGGTAGCCACCGAGTACCACCGCACTGAATAAGGCTAATTGTAGGTATTTTGCTAATTTAATCTCAGACACTGCGCCGCCTCCAGTTGAGGCTTTGGCTACGTATAGCGAAAGTATTGAGTAACCAGTGCATCAGCGCATAGGTCGTGATCCCTACCAGTACACCAATAACAAGCTGCTGCCAAGGCGCAAGTGATACAAGGTTTTTCAACAATGTATAAAGCACTGCGCCCATCACCGTTGTCGCCAGTAACGTTTTATAAAGCTGTGCTGGCCAGGTAAAGTGGTAACGGTAATAACGCCCAGTTATCAACGACAGCAACGCTGCGACACACATAGCAATAAGCAACGCCAATGCAGCACCTAAAGCACCTAGCTTGGGTACCCATGTAAACGCTAAAGCGAGCTGCAAGGCAAAGCCCACAGCAGTGATCAGCGGCAGCCATTGAGTGCGCAACCTAAACTGTAAGCCATGGTCTAAATAGTGGCCGCGTAGATTCAAAATAAAGGTGGCGGCGGCAATAGCATAAAATACGCGTAAATCTAGCTGCTGATAGCGCTCACCTAAAAACACAGTGATCAGCGGCTGTGCCAGTAAACACAGCCCGGTCAGCGCCGGTATCGCTAACGCACACAAATACCCACCATAGCGGCTATGAGCCTGACGCAATTGCTGCGGTTTGTCGGTGAGTTTGGTCAGCTCTGGATACAACGGCAAAGCCACGACCATAAACACCAGTGCCATTAAGCCCACTAACAAGTTGGCTATGCCGGCGTAGAGCCCAGCTTGCTCTAACGAGGTAAGCTGAGCAATGACGATACGGTCACTGCGCGTTGCCAATACTCCGAGAGCACCGGTAAACATAAAAGGCAAACCATAGTGTAGAAACTCTCGGCGCAGCACCGGTGTGCCCTTATGTCCCTGAGGGTTTCTACGCAAAGTAAATAACAAGGCGATGGCGTTACTCGCTACCAAAGCAATTAAGGCGCTATGCAGGGCACCATCAAGCCACAGGCAACCCAAGGTAAGCGCCACGGATAACACCGCTTGGGTCAAGGCCGCATAACGATAACGATTAACTTGCTCACACACTCGAGCGCGCTCAAGGTAGTAGGTGTATGTTCCTTTGGCAACGAACAGCAGAGCAACCCAAAGCATATTGCTCCATGAAAACAGCGAAAACACCCACAAGCATAAGGCTACAACCAGTACTGCTACCGCTGCAAATAACCATAACAACGAGCTACTGAGGCACAAAAGCTGCTCACGCTCTGGACTTTGTGCACTGGGGTAAAAGCGTAGCAGTGCGGTGTTAATCCACTGCGCAAACATAGAGCGTGTGCTTTCCATGATCACCAGCAGTACTGCCAAAAGACCGTATTCGCTTACCGTGAGAAACCGAGTTTGTATAGCTATGAGCGCAAACACACTCAATGCTGAAAATATCTGTACTGGGGCGTAGCTGAGTAATTTATTAAACACCCGCTAGCTCCTTGTACAACTGCTGATACTGGGCATTGACTCGTTGCGCCGAAAAAGCGTCGGCGATGAGCTGAGGCTCAGCACTGCCGCTATCCTCGAGCACCTGACTAACCCTTTGCACCGCAGCGTCGATATCATTGCTATCGATAAAGGCGCCACCCGCACTGATGAATAACTGTGGCTGCTCAGCCAATACACCCACGCGCGTCGAGACCACGTTAAGACCAGCAGCAACCATTTCCAAGGGGGCCAAGCCAAAAGTTTCCTCTTGTGAACAAAACAAGCCCACATGTGCTTTGGCATAATGCTGCGCCACTTCAGACATTGATAAGGCACCGGTAAATTGCACGTTAGCCGAGATCCCAAGTCGCTCGATTTGAGCGTCTAACTCCGCTTTATAGTCATGATCACGTACCGGGCCGATAATACACAAATTCACCTCACGGCTTTGATTTAGCTTCGCCACAATATCAATAGCGACATGAATGCCTTTTTTCCGGTGGATCATTGCACAGGTCACTAAGGTGAGGGTGTTAAACTTCTCTATTGACGCTGTATTTACAGCAAAAAAAGTGGGATTAATGGGGTTTGCAACGACCTCTGCATTTATTCCCGTTTGCTGGGCAATACACTGTCGCAGCTGCTCGCCTACACAGGTAACTTTATTCGCCCTATGGCGTGACAAGCTCGGCAGAATACGCTCATAGAGCAAGTCATTGAGCATCGACACTGACTTACGTCCTAACTTTCCAAACGAATGCACTGTCACCATTTTCGCAATGTGTTTGGGCACGCCAAGCAACAACGACCAATAATGACTGTGCACCACATCCGCACGGTGTGCCCTGCAAAACTTGCGCACTTGCCAGCACTGATAAATCACACCAGGTACTGGCACTCCCGCGATCTTGCCCTTGCTAGGTACAAAGGTCACATGCACTTGTTCGCTTAAGCGATAACGCGTGAAATACTCTGCTGAAGACTGACCAACTTTCAACGCGAGCACTTCGTACTGACACCCGGGCGTTGGCGTCGCGATGAGTGCTTGCAATAACTGCTGGCACACACTATCGACGCCTCCGGCGTTATCGCAGCCCCAGTCAATGGTGCTTAACGGTGCAACAATCACTACTTGGGTCATGAATTAACCTGCACTGGATTTGCAATATAGGTTGCCTCACCATGTTCGCGCACCACTTTAGCCGGGTTCCCGACAACAGTGGCATGCGCAGGTACATCCTTGATCACCACAGCTCCCGCGCCTACCTGAGCACCATCGCCAATGTGTACGTGTTCAACCACACTGGTGTGTGGTCCAATGTATACATTGTCACCAATATGCGCTGCGTGACCATGGTTTGAACCAATCACGGTATAAGGGCTTAAATTACAGTTAGCGCCAATTTTAGCGCTGGCATTAACAATAATGCCGGTACCATGACCTAAGTACAGCCCAGGCCCGACCTGCACTTCCTTGGGTAACTGAATCTGATACCGTACTGATAAATGTTTATGCATCAATCGCGCAAAGCCGCGCACCAGTGCGCTGCGAGCACGACACAAGCGAAACCAAAACACATAGTTGAACGAGGGGTTCACTAATAAATGCTTGATCAGTAACACCCTAGAAACCCGCCCGGTTTGCCGATATAAATCGGCCTTAATGAGCTGCTTAGGTGTCATCACGCCAACACACCTCGGGTATCAATCACCACTTTACGGGCAAACTCGGTTTTGTCGGCATTTTTAAATTGCTTATGATCAACCAGTACAACGACGATATTTGCAAGCTCTAGCGCCTGCTCCAAGGAAGTCAGTTCAACCCCTTGAGCACCAAGGTGACTAGGAAGCTCATCGATGTTCGGTTCAACAGCCAACACGGCGCCGATTTGCTGTTGCGCTAAGTCACTGACAATGTCTAAAGCGGGGCTTTCTCGTAAATCGTCAATATCAGCCTTAAATGACAGACCAAGGCAAGCAATAACCGGGCGTTTAAACTCATCCGCCGCTTGCTTTATTTGCTCAACCACATAGCTTGGCTTGCCGTCATTGACCAAGCGCGCTTGTTTAATCAGCTTTGCCTGCTCGGGAGCACTGCTCACAATAAACCAAGGGTCGACTGCGATGCAGTGACCCCCCACCCCTGGACCGGGATTAAGGATATTGACGCGGGGGTGGCGATTGGCCAAGCGAATGAGTTCCCACACGTTGATTTTTAGCTTGTCACAGATCAACGATAATTCGTTGGCAAAAGCGATATTCACATCGCGGAAAGAGTTTTCGGTTAACTTAGCCATTTCTGCGGTGCGTGCATTAGTGATAATACACTCGCCGCGAACAAAGTTTTCATACAGCTCAACGGCGCGTTTTGAGCATGCTTGCGACATACCACCAATGACGCGGTCATTGGAAACTAGTTCCTGTAGTACGTAGCCAGGTAGTACGCGCTCTGGACAATGGGCAATTTTAATATCTGCGTTGTCACCCACTTGCTGTGGAAAGCTCAAATCTGGACGCGCTTCGCTTAACCAAGCAGCGAGTTGTTCGGTGGCCCCAACCGGAGAGGTCGATTCAAGAACCACTAGATTGCCTTTTTCCAGCACCGGCGCAATCGCTTGCGCCGCACTTTGGATATAACTTAAATCGGCCTCCACTGCTCCACTGTCATTATCTTTAAAGGGAGTGGGCACCGCGACCATAAACGCATCCGCTCGCTGAGCTTCGGTCGTTGCTCGCAGATTGCCGGTGGCAACCACACCGCGTACCACAATGTCTAAATCAGGCTCAACGATATGGATTTTTCCTTCATTAATGGTATCCACTGCTTGCTGATTTACATCAACGCCAATGACATTAATGCCACGCGAGGCGACAACGGCGGCGGTAGGCAGGCCGATATAGCCCAAACCGATAACTGAAACTGTGTCAAAATTCATAGTAACTATCCTTATTGGGCATGAAAGTGAGCGCCGATGACATCGGCAATACGTTGACTGGCTTGACCATCACCGTAGGGGTTATGAGCACGGCTCATGCGCTGGTAGGCCTGCTCATCAGTCATTAAACGTTCAACGGCAGTGAAAATGGTTTGCTCGTCAGTGCCTACCAGCTCGACTGTGCCCGCCGCCACCGCTTCTGGGCGTTCGGTGGTATCACGCATAACTAATACAGGTTTTCCAAGGCTTGGCGCTTCTTCTTGCACGCCGCCAGAGTCAGTTACAATAAGGTGCGCACGATTCATTAAATAAACAAAGGGAAGGTAATCCAATGGCTCAATAAGTGAGATATTTTCCAAGCCTTGGAGCAAACGATTAACCGGCTCACGCACTTGCGGATTCATGTGCATAGGATAAACAATCCGGCTTTGTGGAAAGCGCTTAGCAATGCGCGCCAATGCCTGACAAATACGCTCGAAGCCGCCACCGAAACTTTCTCGGCGATGCCCGGTCACTAAAATCACTTTCTCGTCTGCGGCCAATGCTAATTGCTGCTGCAACTGTTCGCTAAGACTTGGCTCGGTATTGACCTTATCGACAACATCCAGCAACGCATCAATCACCGTATTACCGGTTACGTGCACGTTGCTCGGGTCAATATTTTCCTTCAACAAGTTGTTCTTTGACGTGTCTGTTGGCGCAAAGTGCAGCTGTGTCAATGCGCCTGTAAGCTTACGGTTCGCCTCCTCAGGCCACGGCGAATATAAGTTCCCGGTGCGCAGCCCTGCCTCAACATGGCCGACGGGAATTTGCTGATAGAACGCCGCCAAACTCGCCGCAAAGGTGGTGGCGGTATCACCATGCACTAATACGATATCGGGTTTAAATTCATCAAGCACAGGAGCTAAGCCCTGCAAAATACGACATGTCACATCATTGAGTGACTGCCCTTTTTGCATAATATCAAGATCATAGTCGGCTTTAATGGCAAAAAGGGCCATAACTTGATCGAGCATTTCTCGGTGTTGTGCCGTGATACACACGCGCGCTTCAAAGCGAGAGTCATTCGCCAAGGTTTTCACTACCGGCGCCATTTTGATTGCCTCAGGACGTGTACCAAATACACTCAGTACCTTAGTGGCCATATAAATCCTCTAATTTTTTAATTCGCTTAACAGGTGTTATGCCGATGCGCTGGCACTGTGCTTGGCTTGCTCGATGGCTAACATGCTTTCCAGTGCAGCTTGAAATTCGCTGCCAAACTGTTGGCTGCGCATGGCATAGTGCACATTGGCAATCATGTATCCGAGTTTAGAGCCACAGTCATGAGAGCGACCCTTCAAATGGAATGCCTCCACGGTTTGAAGTTGGCGAAGCTGATGTAGGGCATCGGTTAATTGGATTTCGCCACCGGCTCCTGGGGGCGTGTGTTCGAGCAGATCCCATGTTTGCGCACTGAGTACATAACGGCCGGTTATCGCCAAACGGCTTGGCGCTTGTTGCTGTGAGGGTTTCTCTACCATGTCACGAATAACAGCGCTGTCACCCGCATGAATCGTCTTACCATCAATGTCTACGATGCCATATTTGTCGACATCAGTGGCTGCTACAGGCTCAACCATGATTTGCGAATGCTCACTGTGCTCAAAACGTGCAATCATCTGCGCAAGGTTTTCGCTGCGCAAATTACACGCAAACTCATCAATAATCACATCAGGCAGTAACACCGCGAACGGATTTTCACCAACGATTGGACGCGCTGCTAATACCGCATGGCCTAACCCTAGCGGCTTGGCTTGGCGTACTGAAATGATAGTGACATCGTCTGGCACAATGCTGCGCACCTCTTCGAGCAAGCTACGTTTGACTCGTTTTTCCAACGTCGCTTCGAGCTCAAAGCTGGTGTCAAAGTGATTCTCTACTGAGTTTTTTGAGGAATGAGTCACCAGCACAATTTCCTTGATCCCCGCCTCAACGGCTTCACGGACCACATGCTGGATAAGGGGTTTGTCCACTAATGGGAGCATCTCTTTAGGGATGGCTTTGGTCGCTGGGAGCATACGTGTTCCGAGACCTGCGACCGGTAATACCGCCTTTTGCACTTTCATATATATTTCCTTTGAAAACGGTGTGAGTGGCAAAACACTCAGTGAGCCCACTCCGTCCTTGGCACTGCACATCTAGTCGATAAGTACTAAACATTGTACTTGTTAACAAATAGATTTCAATAACTAGCACCAAAGAATTAGATTAAGTTTTTATTTCGCGTGTACCTGTTGTACATTTAAGTGATATCATTCTGGGAATGAACGCAAACTTATAAGGGACTGCAAAATTGTAACCGGAATCAAAACAGCAGTAAGATTTGCTGTCGCAGTCGCCTTAAGTTGCACGGCTGCATTGACCTACGGACAATTGTTGCAGCCGCAGCAGCTCGTTGAGTACGTGCAAAATAAAGGGAACATTAGCGCATCAAGGCGAGCCCAACACTGGCTAAAGATGCTTGTTATGCAGCAACATGCAGATGCATGGCGCCAGCTGCAGAGCGTCAACCAGTTCTTTAATGAAGTGGTGGCCTACCAAAGTGACGAAACGCTATGGCATCAAAGTGACTATTGGGCCACACCGGCTCAACTGCTGATCCAAGGTGCCGGTGATTGCGAAGATTACGCCATCGCCAAGTTTTTTACCTTGGTTAGTTTAGGCATCCCCGATGAGCAGCTACGCTTAATGTATGTGCGCCATTTAACGCTTGATCAACCACATATGGTAGTGCTGTATTTTGATGGTCAAGATGATGAGCCTTACGTACTTGATAATTTTGATAATCGTATTGTCAAAGCCAGTGAACGCGAAGATTTAAAACCGATTTATAGTTTCAATGGCCAGGGATTATGGTTGGCTAAAGCGCAAAACCTCAGTGGCCAAGCCACTGGCAGTCGAGTGTCTGCTTGGGAGGAGTTGATTAAGCAGATCGAACAGGAATCAGCGAACAAGGAGTGAAAAGTCAATGAACAAACCAAGGATGAGTTTACAAACTCAAGTCTATGCCCTCATCGTGTTACTGGGAATCATCACTTTTGCAGTGAAGTTAAAGCTTAGTAGCGAACAAACCCAAGCCTTTTATCAGCAGCAAATGGCGACGCACGCTCGTGATACCGCGACCAGTTTAGGTCTGGCTATTTCACCCTATTTAAATGAGCGCGAGATGATGGTGGCACGCACCATGGTTCAAGCTATTTTTGACTCTGGTTACTATGCTCAGATAGAGCTTAAGGATGATCAAAATAAGTCGCTTGTTAACCTCAATCACAACCCCAAAATACAAGGGGTGCCATCATGGTTTATGCGCCTATTTCAGCTCCAAGCACCGACCTACACCAAGGAGCTCAATAGTGGTTGGAAAGTGGGTGGCTTTTTAAGTGTCACTACACATCCAGGTGCTGCATACATCGAGCTTTGGCAGCAGGTGAAACAAGCGGCAATCAGCTCAGCAATGATTTTAGTGATTGCTCTGAGTCTTGCTTATTTCGTGCTGCGCTCGGTATTCAGGCCACTGCGCAAAGTAGAACAGCAGGCACAACGCATTGGCCAAAAACAGTTTGTTCAAAACAACGCGAGTCCGAAATCTCGAGAGCTGTTCTCAGTCACAAAAGCGATGAATGACATGGTGACAAGTATTCAGCGTACCTTTGATGCGTTAACCAAACAAAGCGATGCCTACTACCGCCAAGCGTATCGTGATGAGTTAACTGGGTTGGGCAATCGTCGCGCCTTTGATAATCAACTTAGCGCCGTGACTGAACAGCTGCAAGATGAGCATACCCACAGCGTGGCAATGGTCACCTTGCCTAGCCTGCAATTAATTAATGAACATCATGATTACCGTCAAGGTGACGCCTACGTGCTCGCGGTGTTGGAAGTCATCAAACGCTACCTCACCCACCTAGGTGACTACCATATCTATCGCATTAGCGGTGGTACATTCACTATTCATATGCCCTACCCTTGCGACTTTGTTGCTGAAACATTATCGCGCTTGCACCACAGCCTTCAAAAAGAGCAACACCATCGTTATGAGAAGGGCTTTGCACATCTGAGTATCGCCTCCGTTAACAGCAGCAGTACCGTGGGCAGTATACTGAGTGAACTGGATACCGCCATTTCAACAGCAAGCCCTGACAAGCCGGCAATGTGTCACACACACAATCTAGTGCAATCGCAAAGCCAATGGCGAGAGACCATTGTGAGAATTATTGAGCAAGGTAATTTTAGTTATTCATTTCAACCCGTTCGCAAACAACAGCAGCAGCAAGCCCATTATTTTGAGACCTTCGTGCGCATTAGCGACCAAGGGAAGTCTATTGATAACCAACAACTATTTGCCATGGCTGAGCGCCTCGGCTTAGCGTGTGAGTTAGAGAAAAAGCTATTCCAAGCTTTTATTAACTTTCGTAATACCCATACAGAGTTAGCCCTTGCAGTAAACCTAAGTAAAGAGGCGTTTTACAATGAAGATTTTATTACTTGGGTGTGTCGTCAGGCTCATCATTACGGGTGCTTACGCCACAACACGGTGTTAGAAATAGGTGAAGCCACCCTATTGGCCGACATCGCCATGGCCAAGAATGTGTTGGCGCGACTGAAAGCATTCAATATTAAAGTGTGTATAGAGCACTTTGGTTCCAGCCTTACCTCATTTAGGTATTTGCGTGACCTCAATATAGATTACGTGAAGGTGGATGCGGCCTATACCAAGGACTTACAGCAGAACGATGATGCACTTGCTTTGTTACGCTCCATAGTCACCACTTGCACAGGTATTGGAATAAAAACAATTGCCTGTCATATCGAAAATGCGGTGAGTTTTGACAAAGCCATGCAGCTACAGTTTGACGGCCTGCAAGGAAACTACATAAAGCCGCCGATGCAATTAGAAGAAGGCCCCGAACAGGCTATCTTCAACTTTCAAACACGAACATTATAGCGATAAAGGAGTCGATCATGAAAAAGACCGGTTTAGTGCTGTGCATAGGGATGATATGCGCCATGATGATAGGCAATGCGCACGCTGTCGAAGCGACCGCTAAAAGCGATGCGATTATTACTGAGGCTATCGACCAAGGGCAGCCACTCAGTGAACAAATTACCGCACTTATGAGCCGCTACCCAGCATTAAATGCGGCTTTGGTTAATTCTGCTATCACTGCTGTTGGGGCTGATACCCGCGCAGCCAATGAGCTATTTTCCCGAGCCCTAGTCCACGTGGGCGTGACCTCAGATGAGGCCATGAATATCGTTGCAGCGGCGCTCAGTGCTGGCATGAACCCTGATAATGTGACCGCGTTAGCTATTGCCAACAATATGGATGCAACCTTAGTGTCACAAGCAACTGCAGCAGGGCCAGCAACAGCCCCAAACTTCGCACCATCCCCCATCGTCGGTCTCGGTGGTTCAGGCGGGGATGGCGGAATTTCTGAGTCAAACCAATAAGCGTTGATTCTTCAGTGTTAAGCCTGTCTCTGAAGACATCCGAAAGCTCGGATAATCGCCTTAAAGCGCATGGTTCACGTGCTATCTTTGGGCTGCTACTCATCATCTTATTTATAGCCCCCTTTTTATTAGGGGGTTTTCGTCTTTGGGCCAGTGCATTATTGTGCCTAGCTATCGCTGTAGTCAGCGCTTTGCATTGTGCTTATGCTGTGACGACTCAACAACCGCTATGGAATATAGATAAGACGCACCGCTGGCTTATCATCCCCATGCTAAGTTGTGTGTTTGTAGTGGCTATGCAGGATGTACTAAAGCTGAGCGCCAGCCCCGGTGCGACCAGGCATGCTTTGCTGGTCACGGTAGCACTGACCCTCTACGCCGTTTTGCTGCTCACTTACTGCACTAGCTATCAACGATTGCGGGCACTGGTTGTGTTATTGGTGATAACCGGGTTGGTGCAGGCAAGTTATGCCTGTATTTTGGTGTTAAGCCCAGACTTACCTAGCCTAGTCTTACAGTGGCAACGCAACGATAAAGCCTTCGGTAGTTTCACCTACCAGAACTTTTTAGCTAATTACCTTGGTTTGGTTTTAAGTTTAGGCGTTGGGCTCATCATCGCTCAGCTAAGCACCGGGCAAAATCCTCTCAGCTTTAAACGTCTGATCCAAGTATGGTTAAGCCCCAAACTAATGATTCGCTTAGCATTAATGGTTATGGTCATCGCACTTATCCTGACCCGTTCACGCATGGGCAATGCTGCTTTTTTCATTGCCTTGGCCTTAGCCTGTTTATTAGCACTGTTTTTTTACCGCAAACCCTCAAAGCAATTTAAGTGGTTAATTTTTAGTTTTTTCGTGCTTGATTTCATTCTTATTGGCGCACTGTTTGGGGTTTCCCAAGTGAAGGAACGTTTGAGTAACACCGCTTTGCTTTTCGAAAGCCGTGATGAAGTGCTTCGTGACGCATGGACACTGCTGTTCGAACACCCTTTTTTAGGCCATGGTGCGGGGAGTTTCTACACTGTATTTCCAAGTGTCCAACAAGGGCCCTACTCAGGATATTACGATAACGCCCATAATGACTATCTGCAGTTTTTAATTGAGCTTGGTTGGCCTGCTAGCATTGCCTTGGCAGTGGCGATTGGTGGTTGCTTATGGGTCTCGGTACAAGTAATGAAAAAGCGCAGAACGCGGCTTTATCAGGGGCTCGCATTCGGAGCAATCGCCGCCATTATATTTATGTTATTGCACGCAAGTGTAGATTATTCCCTGCAAGCCATGGCCAATGCGCTCACTTTTATTACCGTGTTATGTATTGGGCTATTATGCAAAACCTTATCACCGCCTGTGCTTGCCCGTAATTAGCGTTTATACACTTACTTACATTTGAATGTTGGCGAGGCATTAAAAGTTATGTCACTGTAAAGAAGTCATCTTGGGCCTGTACTTGCGTGAGTCGCTGGCCCCAAGGTAAATACCAGTGACAATACATAACAATAATGAGGTTTAACGTGACAGGAAGACACTTGCCAATTAAAAGTGCCATCGCCGCACTGCTTTTGCTAAGCAAACCAGTATGGGCCGACGCTTTTAGTGAACACCATCTTGATGTTGACTTTAACATTACTCGGGCCCCTATTAGCGCCGATATTTCGCCTCATCCGGGTAAAGAGATAATCGCTATCGGCCGCAGCAGCGCCAAAGCACAGCAAGTGGCCGTTCTGGCGTTGATTGACGGGACACTAACCCAGGTGGACCGCTTTGCCATTGGTGAGCAGTATTTTGCCTATGACATTGGCAACGACCCGCAGGGCAAACAGACCCTGTATTTCCTCGCCAAAGACCATGTTGGTCGTTATCAGTACCCACAAGGCCCTTCAGAGCCAAGGTTATTGTCCTATCTCGAAGTCAGCTCCGTATTCCAAATTCAACGCAGCAACTTTATGCGCCGCATGCCATTTATATTTGACTTTAATGGCGATGAAAGTGCTGATGTGATGCTGCCTAACTTTAATGAGTTACAGGTGTGGTTTAGCCAGCAAGATAAAGCGCACAAGCTCTCCAAATTGGCTATTACCGGCCAAAACGTATTGACTCGCGATGGCTTGAGTGTGACTCCGGCACAAACCTTTACCTTAGATATTAATAACGATGAGCGCATGGATATTGTTCATCTCACCTCCGGGCAGCTGCACATTTACACTGCTGCCAAGCGCCATTTTGACCATCAAACAGTGGCCATTCGCGAGGATATTCACGCCATCGATTGGTGGGATCAACTCGATGATGATGGCCGTTCTTTGGACCAAAGCGATCTCAACTACCGTAAGTTGGAGCGCTTTGAAGACGTTAACGGCGATGCAATAGTGGATATGGTGGTGCGCTATACCCAAAGCTCCGGTGTGCTAGATAGAAAAAACGACTACGAGATATTTTATGGCAAAAACACCGCTGATGGCGAGCTTCGTTATGGTGCGCAGGCCGATACCACAGTGCGTGCAGAAGGAACGCTCACTGGCCTTGAGCTGCAAGACATTGATGGTGATGGCCGCAAAGAAGTGATGGTATCCAGCTTTGAGTTAGGGGTCTCGCAGGTAGTCTCTGCGCTGCTAGCAAGTAGCATTGACCAAGACGTGCTGCTCTATCGCCAAAATGCGCAAGGGCACTACCCGGAACAACCGAGCATGGACTATGAAACCGAAATGGGCTTTAGTATCAGCAAAGGCCGCGCCAGCGAACCCTTGGTGAAACTCGCCGATATTAGTGGCGATGGCATTCTTGATTTACTACTTTCTGAGGACAGCGATGAGCTTATTTATCGCTTAGGTAACAAAGACGGCGGCTTCTCCCGCAAAAGCAGTCAAGATATAGCCTTGCCACAATCCGCAGCACAGATTAGCCATGCCGATATCAATGGCGATAACAAAGCCGACCTTATCGCCTATTATGGCAAACTCGATAGTGCCAAGCTGCACAAGCGCTTAACCCTATTGGTCGCTAAATAACTGGCTACGTAATCACAGGCAGCGCATTATTTATGGCCGCGCTGCCTGAGAAAACCATTAAAAGTTAAGCACCATCGGCGCTATCACCAGAGTTGCCAGCGTGATCAGCACAATAGCAATAATATTCAAAGCAAAGCCTGCACGGATCATATCGGTAATTTTTATCTCCCCCGAGCCAAATACAATCGCGTTCGGTGGCGTGGCCACCGGCATCATAAAGGCGCAACTGGCGGCAATCGCAGCGGGCACCACCCACACTAAGGGCGTACCAGTAATCGACTCTGCCACCGGCCCAAGTAAAGGCAAAAACCCGGCGGCCGTCGCCGTATTGCTGGTGATCTCGGTTAGGAAAGTAATTAACGCGGCCACCACGAGAACACTTATCACCAACGGCATCGCACTGGCGCCACTGAGCAGGTTAGCGATGTAATCAGCCAGGCCTGAGCTTTTTATCTGCGCCGCTAAGGTCAAACCGCCACCAAAGAGCAACAAAATCCCCCAAGGCACGTTTGCCGCATTTTGCCAGTCTAAAACCCGCTCTTGAGAGTTCTTCTCTGCCGGTAACATAAACAGCAGCAACGCTGCAGCAATCGCAATACCGGTATCTGATATCGCCAGCCCGGTGATATCAGCGAGCACAGGGCGCAACACCCAACTCACCGCTGCCAAGGCAAATACTGCTAGGACACTTTTCTCGGCCCGAGACATCGCTCCTAACTGCGCTAATTGATTGCGAAACATGCCTTTGGTCTCTACTTGGCTGGCAGTTTTATCCACTTTATACATCACTTTCGTTAACCACAGCCAGGTTAACGTCAGCATCACTAAAGACAAAGGGACGCCTATCATCATCCAGGTAGCAAAGCCGATTTCGATATTGTAACTGTCGGCTAGATACGCAGCCATCAAGGCATTCGGTGGCGTGCCTATCAAGGTGGCAATACCACCAATGCTAGCGCCATAGGCAATACTCAATAGCAGCGCCTTGGCAAAATTATCACATTGGCTGCCATTATCCTTTAACAAATGGACCACCGATAAAGCTATCGGTAGCATCATCACGGCTGTTGCGGTGTTTGACATCCACATTGATAAAAACGCGGTCACCGCCATCATCGCCATGATTTGCAAGCTTGGCTTGCTACCCGCCAGCAATAAGGTAGTCAAAGCAATGCGTTTATGCAGCCCCCAACGCTCCATGGCAATTGACAGTAAAAAGCCGCCTAAAAAGAGGTAAATAAGAGGATGGGCGTAAGGAGCTGCAACCGCCTTAATCGGTGCAATCCCAGCCAAAGGCACAATCACCAAAGGCAGCAACGAGGTGGCCGGAATAGGCACCACTTCGCTGACCCACCAAGATGCCAACCAAATTGTTAAGCCGGTAGTGCGCCACGCGGCCATAGACATCCCCGCTGGCGGCTCGAGCAAACAGGTCAACAACATGACGCATGGCCCGAAGGCCAACAACAGTTGACCCCGAAGTTGAGTAAATTTCGAATCTGACATGCTAAGACCTCTTAGAATTTATATTTTAGTCCAATTGCAGTACTGGTATCGGAGACTTGGTTGAGCTCAAGTTTAGTCGCTAAAAAGTAAAAAGATGTTTGCTTATCAACTACGTAGTCAACACCCGCTGAGAGCTGCTCGCTATCGCTGTCATGACGAAGCTGGCTGGTATCACGCGCATATTGCAATTTGGGTTGCCATGCGTCACTTGCATAATAGCGCAAACTCACAAGCACACTGTTGCCGTCTTTATCGCCGGCTAAGTTTTCACTGCGCTGCACCAGCACCCCACCTTGCAGTCGTTGCCATTGATACACCGCATTGACGCGCAACGCTTGAATATCAGCTAAGGCATCGGTGTAGCTTAGGGCTACATAATAGGGGGTCTGCTTTAGGGCGCGATCGCCATAACTCAATAAGGCGGCGACGCCGTTCTTTTCGGTTTTAGCGTCATCTTTCGGCGTAAAAGTCAGCGCCCATTGCCATTGCCCCCACTTTGGCGAGGTATAGGTAATGCTATCGGCAATACGGTCTTGACCGCCTATTGTTTGCGCTATGTCACTTTGGGTCTCATTGAATTGATCAATTTTGCCCTCACTGTACTTGAAGCGGCTGTCTTTACGACCAAATAGCACCGTGCCATAAGCTGATTGCACCCCTAAGTAGGTGTTGCGCGCACTGAATGGCTCAGTGGTGTCGTCGCTTTCAAAGCCTTTCACCTGCACTTCGTATTTATATACCACTTGGGCTTGCGCACTGATATCGTGCTTGCCTTTTACGCCAATGCGCGAGAATGGCGCATCAATATGGGTGCCCTTATCGGTGTAACGCATCAACCCTTTATCGGTGTGCTCAAGTTGCACCTGTGCTTTACCATAAATGCTGTAGTCGCCGGCCGCAGCGTCATGTGCAGCCACCCCAAGTATCACGCATGAATATAATGTTATTGGTCTTATCATAGTGTTGTCCTATTGTTGTCTGCAACACTACACTCAAGAACCTGACCAATTTTAATAACCTAATATAAACAATGAGTTGTCATAATTTAAAGCATGTATGAGGCGTGACATGTGTGGATTACCGCACATTCTGTTACTTATTTATCACCAATTCCACCCATTAATTAGGTTCGGTATAACTTGCTCGGGTGAGCTGGTACTTGGCCATTTTGTCATACAGCGTTTTGCGTGGGATTTGCAACAGTGCCATGGTCTGTTTGATACTGCCTTGGCTTTGGGCTAATGCATCTTCAATGAGTGACTGCTCATAGTAAGCGACTTTTTGCGCCAAACTCAGTACTTCTTGCTGCGATTCAAGCGCTTGTATTGAGTGAGTGGCTAATTGCTCGCCAAGCAATACCGTACGCTCAGCATGGTTGCGCAGCTCACGTACATTCCCCGGCCAATCATATTGCATCAGTTGCGCACGCAGGGGCTCTGTTAACGCCATACTGGGTTTATGAAAACGCGTGGCGGCGATAGATAAAAAGTGCTGATACAAAAGGGGGATATCGGCTTTTCTTTGCCGTAGTGCCGGGATCGGTACTTTTAAAAGATTGAGGCGAAAGAACAAGTCGGCGCGAAACTGTCCAGTATCCACTAGGGTTTGCAAATCGACCTTGGTTGCCGCAATCACTCGCATATCAAGATCAATGCTCTGGTTAGAGCCGACGGGGGTGACTTGGCGCTCTTCGAGCACACGCAGTAATTTAACTTGTAAGCTTGCTGACATCGCTTCGATTTCATCGAGAAAAACCGTTCCGCCATTGGCGTAAGCGAACTTGCCTTCGCGTGCCTGATTAGCTCCAGTATACGCACCACTGGCAGCACCGAAGAGCTCA
The DNA here is from genome assembly GCF_022347945.1 of Pseudoalteromonas sp. MM17-2. Classification (NCBI taxonomy): domain Bacteria; kingdom Pseudomonadati; phylum Pseudomonadota; class Gammaproteobacteria; order Alteromonadales; family Pseudoalteromonadaceae; genus Pseudoalteromonas; species Pseudoalteromonas sp. MM17-2. The sequence continues at coordinate 57,504 of NZ_JAKRFV010000018.1, forward strand.
CTTTCAATCAACTCTTCTGGAATTGCGCCACAGTTAATTGCTACAAAGTGGCCTTGGCTGCGATCGCCATGTTCGTGTAAATAACGCGCGACGAGCTCCTTCCCGGTACCGGTTTCGCCTTCGATTAACACATCTGCGGGGGTGTCTCTAATCGCATCAAGTAACTGCATCATCTGCTGTATTTGTGGGGTCTCCCCCAAAATACGCACCCCAGGAGCACAATGGTGCTCTATTTGCCGTTTTAATTGGCGATTCTCGAGCACTAGTTTGCGTTTATCCAAGGCCCGCGCCAGACAATCTAATAGCTGTTCATTGACCGGTTTTTCAAATAAATCATAGGCCCCTTGCTGCATCGCCTTTACTGCGGTACTCACATCGGCGTAGCCAGTTAAAAACACCACCGGCAACTCAGAGTCAAACTGCTGAACCTGCTGCAAAAACGCCAACCCATCCAGTTTAGGCATATTAATATCGCTAAGCACCACACCGGCAAAGCTACGGTTAAGCTTATGCAAGGCTTTATTGGCATCATCAAAACACACGACCTGATAGCCCTCAAGCTCTAACAGTTGCTTTAAGGAGTCACGGATACTCGGTTCATCGTCAATAACGTAGATAGTCTGTGCATTGCTCATATTTGTGGCTCTTGTTGATGCAAACTAATTAAAAACTCAGCGCCGCCATCAGGGTGATTATGAGCGCTAAGCGTGCCTTGAAAAGACTCGATAATTTGCTTAGAAATGGATAACCCCAACCCTAGGCCATGCTCGGATTTGGTGGTGTAAAATGGCTCAAAAATGCTGCTTAGCGCATGATGCTCTATCCCCGAGCCGGTGTCGATAATGGATAAATACACATTCTCGCCGTCACTATCAGCTTCAATACGCAACCGCTTCACCGCCTGTTTTTCCATGGCTTGGCAGGCATTAGCAAAAAGGTTCACCAACACCTGCTCGAATTGATAAGGGTCAACCCACACCGTCACATTGGGCGGGTGGTAGCTTACCTCAACACCGTATTCTTTAAGTTGCGGCCCTGCAACCAACAAAGCGTTATCTATGGTTTGCGCCAATGACGTTGCTTGCATTTTATGCTCACGCTTTTGACTAAAAGACTTTAGTTGCGCCGCAATGGCATGAACGCGATTAACTAATTGCTCGATTAGCTGTAAGTTGCTGAGCGCTTTATCATATTGACCACGAGCAATAAGCCGTTTACTGGCGGCAATATACGCACTCATGGCACTGAGCGGCTGATTAATTTCATGGTTAACGCTGGCACTGAGTTGACCGATAGTGGCGAGTTTAGCGGTGCGTACTAAGGCATCTTGGGCTTGCTCCAACTCCTGACTTCGCTGCTTCACCTGCTCGGCAAGGGAGCGCTCGCTGTAAAGCAGTTGCCGATACCCCGCTACTTTCACCAATAAATACTCAACCAAGGCAATCAAGACCAATAAACACATGAGGGTGACACCAAGGCGCGCCACCAAGGTTTCATTAAGGTAGTTGCGAGGCACAAGGGTCAATAGTTGATAAGGTGCACGCGCCAAAGCGGTGTCATCAATCACAAAGGTACGCTTGCGTTTTGCAATGTAAACCTGGGCTTGACCTTGCCACTGCCAAGGCGCCGGTACGATGGTGCGTTCAAGAAATTGCTGCGACTGCTTTAGCTGCTGGCGCTGCGGCGTCGTCATTGGCGACAACGAGGTTAATCGCCACGGTTCAGCGTTCGACATCAACACCACGTGATTCTCATCAACCAATGCAAATAGCGTATCTTGCACGCTATCGAGTGCCGCTTTATCGGCCTCAAACTGGCTGGCATTCACTTTAACAACGATGACGCCGGCCGCCTCACCTGCGACTATGACAGCTTGAGAAAAGTAAAAACCGCGCTTGCGAGAGCGCTGCCCTAGGGCAAAATCAATGGCGCTATGGTGGCGCATAGCATCTCGAAAGTAGCCGCGAAAAGCAAAGTTATTGCCTTTGTAGCTGTAGGGTAAATGCCAATTACTGGTCGCAACCACAGTGCCTGATGTGTTGAGTAAATATACATCAGAGGCGCCACTGGCCAGTTGCATATCGTGCAGATAGCGGTCGGTATCTTGACTGGCCGCGCGCTTTATATCCAAGGCTTGGTGCACTGCTTTACTGCGACTCAAGGAATCGACAATACGTTGATAGCGGCTAAATTGCCTATCGATATAGTCACTGAGGTGCGCCCCTTGCACCCTTGCTTGCTGGTGCGCACGTTGCGCCTGCTGCTGCACGGTCACCTGCACGGTCAACACCATAGCGACCACCAGCACCACGCTATAAACAAGAAGCTTAATGACCAGCTTATTTGACACTTATTATTCACTTATTGATGGTGATATTCGCCCCTTAGTCTACCAGTGTGACGACCATGATGGTAGCTGCACAACGACGAGCGATGCACGGGTTTAGCGCGCATTCGAGCAATAAAAAGGCCGCTAATGCGGCCAACAGGAGACACAGCGATGACGCTGCAAAGGGCTATTTCTGTAGCACTAACGCAATGGACTCTGGCGCGACGAAAGCATAGCTGGCATCTGCACTGACATCACCACTGGCGCGGTTAAGGATATTATCCCAGCGCATCACCAAGCCATTGGACTTTTCTGCGAGGTATAAATCGCGCCCACTGAACATAATGTCTACTGGGTTTCCTAACATCGAATTAGGTCCGCTAATGGCAATATCAATGTTAGTTAGCCCAGAGGCCATGGCCGCGCCATTGAGCACATAAATTTTACCGTCGGTGGCATCGGCGGCGCTGCCCACATCTGTCACGATTAAGGCGTCGCTCACCGGGTCGTAGTCAATGCCATGAATATTGGTGGGCGCCGCCACAGCCATACCTGACATTGCCGGGACAATAAGTCGGTCTTCGCCGGCTAAGGTGCTCATTCCACCATACATCTTAGCGCTGACTTCATCGAACACGGCAATGGTGCCATTGGTTAAGGCCACATAAGCGCGGTCGCTTTGGGCATCATAATCCACATCCCAAGGGCGTGCATCGTTGGCTGGCAGCAAGGTCATCAGCGGTGCCACATTGCCCGACGCACAGCGCGAAAACACTTTTATACCGCGATTACTAGTCGAGAATTCGGCAACAAACACGAGCCCTTGCTTTGATGCGATATCGATCCCTTTCGGTGAGGTTAACGTGGTGTTGCTGCCACTTACCATACGATCCTGACTCAAGGTGAACATGCCGTTATCACGGGTGTTAGCAATACGGTTTGCGATGATAATACCGCCAGAGCTGCCATCACTGCTATCGAAAGTGGCGTAACCGTTACCCTCAATATCAAAGGTCACGCTTTCAATGGTCGCTTGGGTATCAAAGCCCATGCTCATAGCCGACAGCGGCGCATTTAGTTGCGCTATCATTCCGGTTGTCGGCCCAGCAGTCCCCGGATTAGATGACACCGCCACGCCACGTACCGTGGCTGGCCTATCAATATCTGAAGCATCAAGATGCGTGGTGTGTTGTTTGCGAGCTAGAGACTCGGGTTTGCTGGTCATGGTCACAAAATCAGGAGCGATATCACCGCTGGCACCATTGAAAATATTGGTGTATACCAAAATCGCATCGTTCGATTTCTCGGCCACTCGCAAGGTAGCGCCCTCTAAAAGAATATCAACCGGATTACCTAGGCGGGTGCTTGGGCCCGCTATCATACGGCTTACAGGAGTATTACCGTCAGCCATTGCCGCACCTTCGATGACAAACAACGCGCCATCATCGGGACTCTGCGCACTGCCAACATCAGATAACACTAAGCGGTTTTGGCTGCCATCGAAGGCGATGCCATGTAAATTTACGCCAATGGCGTCGCCGTTACCGTCGCTTGGAACAATCGTACGAGCTGGGGTGGCTGTCATACCTGAAGCAATGTAATTGTCGTACACCGCGACAGTGCCATTGGTGAGCGCAACGTAGAGGCGGTCATTAATATCGTCATAGGCGAGATCCCAAGGAGCGGCATCGGTAGCGGTTACGGCAATTGGCGCATTATCACCACTGGCCATTGCACCAAAGGCGCTGATTTGCATAGCGCCAAAGTCAGCAACCAATAAAATCCCGTGCGCGCTGGCGAGCGTCATCCCCTTGGGGTTTACCAAGGTGCTATTGGCGCCAGATATTACGCGATCCCAAGTGCTAGAGAAGCCATTGTTTTGCGCCCGTAGCGATGTTGCGCACAGTGTTTTGATACTGCCTGTATCAGCATCGCCGGCTTGAATAAGCTGATCTTGATGGCCGTATACCAGCCCTTCATTGTTGGTGGTTTCTAGCGTGTATAATAGTTCACCGTATTCATTGATGACATCAACGGTGCCGGCATTATCGCTGCCATTATTTGCACGTAAGTAGGTGCCTGCTGACAAGGCCGGGCGGCCGTCTTCTCCGTCGTTGCCATCACTGCCTGGCGCGCCATCAGCTCCTGGCGCACCATCACTGCCATCATCACCGCTACAGCCAGCAATGAGTCCGGCGCAGGCCAAGGCGATGATACTCAGCTTTATCGCATTGGAGTGGGTAGAAGGTGTGAGCTGCTGCGATGCAGCAGAAGTATGTTGATTACGCATATCCATTCCTCGCAAGTTGTTAAACCGTGTTATAACGTGTCTTCGCTATACTGCTTCACGTCCTAGCCATGACGTCGCTATCTTTAGTTACATCAGGGGCGTAACGGCTTAACCTCACGATTGGATGCAAAATTATTAAAATTATCAGTGAAAAACTGACAACCATCTGATTTAAAAGGGGTAATGATACCCCTTATTCAGTAATTAAAACGCCTTAAGCGTCTTTGAGTACCAGTTGTACCTCAATATTATCTCGGGTCGCATTAGAGTAAGGGCAGACTTGATGGGCTTTTTCAATCAATTGTTGCGCTTCATCTGTAGCCATATCTGGCAGATGGATCTCTAATTTGGCCTTAATGCCAAAACCGCCTTCAATCGGCCCTATCGAGACCTGCGCATCAATGGCGGTGCCCTCGGGCAGGGAGGTATTTCCCTCGTTGGCAACGTGGCGCATAGCGCCGATAAAACACGCTGAATACCCTGCTGCAAATAACTGCTCCGGATTGGTCCCCTGGCCGTCATCGCCGCCTAACCCTTTAGGCGTGGACAGGGTCACGTCCAAGCGACCATCGTCTGATTGAGCATGGCCTTCGCGGCCACCTTCGGTATGTACTTTCGCGGTGTAAGCAACCTCATTAAGTGTCTTCATACTGTGCTCCTCTTTAGCAGTTGATGCTAAGTGTGATAAGCGAATTACCAAGTTTTCCTTGGGCCTATAATGGGTGTTGCGACGCGAGCGATGGTTTTCAAGACCAATGACAATAAAAATGCGACCAGCGACCAGTGGCCATGTTTACCCCACCAGCTCCCTTAGCTACACTAGCGCCACCTCATCAAACACGGATGATTGCTATGTTTTCTCCCCAATACCGTGTGCTACTCAGCGCTATTTTTTGTGTTTTATTGGCCATGGTCACGATTCAATCGGGCGCTTCTATTGCCAAACAGCTATTTCCCCTAGTAGGTCCAGAAGGGACCACAGCCTTGCGCTTGGGCTTCTCAGCCTTGGTACTGTGTCTGGTTTTTCGCCCCTGGAAAGCGCTTCCCCAAGGCACCGAGTGGCGCAGTATTATCACCTATGGCTTGTGCTTAGGTGGTATGAACATCACCTTTTATTATGCCATCGAGCGTATCCCCTTAGGGATCGGTGTAGCGCTGGAATTCACTGGGCCTTTGTGCGTTGCATTGCTGAGCTCAAAACGTAAACGTGATTTAGTATGGGTGGCATTGGCCATCGCAGGTATTGTGTTGCTGCTGCCGGAGATAGATGCGCAAACGGGCCTCGACCCCATCGGTGTTATTCTCGCATTAGCGGCCGGTGGTTTCTGGGCAGGTTACATCCTCTTTGGGAAGCGCACCGGTGGGCAAAGTTCCGGTGGACGCACTGTTGCTTTAGGCATGAGTGTGGCAGCCTTGGTATTAGTTCCCTATGGCGCTGCATTTCAAGGCATGGCCCTACTGAGTTGGCAGGTGATCCCGCTCGGCCTATTGGTCGGTGTAATGTCCAGCGCCTTACCCTATACGCTGGAAATGATTGCTCTTAGAAATATGCCAGCCCAAGGCTTTAGCGTGATGATGAGTATGGAACCAGCCATTGCCGCTTTGGCCGGATTCATGATCTTGGGCGAATTGCTGACGCCATTACAATGGCTGGCCGTAGCCTTAGTGATCACCGCGTCCATTGGCTCATCATTACAACCTAATAAAGCATAACCAGGTCTATTTCACTGCTTTTGAAAATAAAAAGTTAATTAATGTAAGCGAATTTGATCGTTTCTCATATGGCTTTCGTAATCGCCCTAGTTGGACACGCAGTACACGTCCCTCTGTGAGCAATCAATTTATAGGAAGCCATTATGAGATACCTACTGTTACTGAGTAGTCTACTATTTGTGAGTGCCTGTAGTGATGACGATGACGACAACGTTACTACACCGCCTCCCCCTCCTCCCGCACCAGAATTTTCTGCCACACAAACTTATGAGCTAACGCTCAGCGCCAAGCAAGAAGTACCGATGAACGACTCCATGCAAAGCGCTGCTGCCACTGTTGAGCTTGATGAGAACCTGATGCAGTTCCGAGCCTCTCTCGATGTCAGTGATGTCGAAGGCTTTAGTGCTGCCCACATTCATGATGGAGATATCGGCGAAAATGGCGATGTTGCCTTCACCTTTAGTGCCGCCAGTGAAGGCATGTTAGAGGTGGCTATCACCGATCTAAGTGAAGACTTAGTATCGGACTTAATGGACGGCGACTGGTACATTAATGTCCACACCGACGCCTACCCAGACGGAGAACTTCGCGCCCAGATTGTACCTGATACCACCTCCATTATCACCTTTAAACTAAGCGGTGAGCAGCAAGTTCCCGCTAACGACAGCGCCGGTTTTGGTTATGGCTATGCTGCCTTTGACAGCACCAATAATGAGTTAGCGCTGCGCGCCGTAACCATGGGCGTGGACGATGCCACCGCCGCACATATTCATACCGGACGCATAGGTAGCAATGGTGAGGTGTTAGTGGTACTCGAACAAGATGATGAGGTCATGACCGATTGGGTTGCACCTGAGGGCACGCAAATCGACGCTGATACACTCGCTGTTCTGCTCTCTGGCGGCCATTACGTTAATGTTCATACCCCTGACTTTCCCGATGGTGAAATTCGCGGGCAAATTCTGACAGATAACTTTGTTGTCGCGACTTTCCCTCTATCAGGTGCTCAAGAAGTTCCAGCGGTTGAGACCATGGCATCTGGTGACGGTTATGCCCTAGTTAACACCGACGACTATGGCGTTGAGCTGAAGGTCAACACCACCGGCGTTGATGATGCCAGCGCGGCGCATATCCATACCGGCCGTGTAGGCACCAATGGTGAAGTGTTGGTCGCCCTTGAGCAATCTCTTGACGATGCCGGTACGTGGATGGCCCCTGAAGGCACACAAATTGATGCCGATATTTTTGCTGTGCTGGCCTCTGGCGGTCACTACGTCAATGTGCATACCCCAGCCAATGCCGGCGGCGAGTTACGCGGACAAATACTGACCAGTAATTTTGCCTTGGCCACCTTTGCCCTATCCGGCGCGCAAGAAGTGCCAGCTGTTAGTACGACCGCCATGGGTAGCGGTTACGCCTTGGTGAATACCAGCGATTACAGCACCGAAGTACGGGTGGTAACCGAAGGCGTCGATGATGCCACCGCCGCCCATATTCACACCGGTCGTGTGGGTACCAATGGCGAGGTGTTTGTTGCCTTGGAGCAGTCGATGGATGATGCCGGGGTGTGGATGACCCCAGAGGGCACGCAAATTGATGCCGACATATTCGCAGTGTTGGCCTCAGGCGGTCATTATGTCAACGTGCATACGCCAGCAAATACCGGCGGAGAAATACGCGGACAAATACTGACCCGTAATTTTGCCTTGGCCACCTTTGCCCTCTCCGGCGCACAAGAAGTGCCTGCTGTTAGTACAACCGCCATGGGCAGCGGTTACGCTTTGGTGAATACCAGCGACTACAGCACCGAAGTACGGGTTGTCACCGAAGGCGTCGATGATGCCACGGCAGCCCATATTCACACCGGCCGTATTGGTACCAACGGCGAGGTGTTTGTTGCCCTTGAGCAATCCATGGAGGATGCAGGAGTGTGGATGACCCCAGAGGGCACACAAATTGATGCCGACATATTCGCAGTGCTGGCTTCAGGCGGTCATTATGTCAATGTGCATACACCGGCAAATACCGGGGGTGAACTGCGCGGGCAAATCCTCACCGATAACTATGTACTTGTCGCCTTTCCTTTGAGTGGCGATCAGCAAGTACCAATGGTGACCACAGACGCTTTTGGTGATGGCTATGCCCTAGTTAACACCAACGACTATGGCGTCGAGCTGCAAGTGCTTACTAGCGGTGTCAGTGATGCCACTATGGCGCACATTCATACCGGTAATCTGGGTGAGAATGGCCCGGTCTTAGTCGCTCTAGAGCAAGACATGGAGAACGCCAACCGTTGGATGGCACCAGCGGAGACGGCCATTACCGCAGAAATTTTCGCCATTTTAGCCAGTGGTGGCCATTACGTGAATATCCATACGCCTGCCTTTCCAGACGGAGAAATACGCGGGCAGATTCAATAAAGCTTACATATAAGGCCAGCAAAGCTGGCCTTTTTTATTTCCTCGCCGTGCTAATTCATTCTTTATCTACCTGCTGGCGCTGCTTAGTGGTTAATTCATCGGCTACGGTTGCCCCACGCTCCCCTCTTGAGCGAGGCTCGCCTATGGTGCTATCTGTCAAGGTTTGTTGCTCAATACTGGCGTTAATCGCTGCGCCCAGAATGACAATATAGGCGCTGATATAGAGCCACATCAACATGATCACCACACCAGCCAGTGAGCCATAGGTTTCACTGTAAGAGGCGAACCGTGAGACGTAAAAAGAAAAGCCAATTGAGGCAACAACCCACATGCAGGTGGCAATGAGCGCACCGCAAGAGAGCCATCGCCACTTAGCCGCTCGACGATGCGGCGCATAGCGATAAATAATACTCAGTGACAATAAAAAGATGGCAGCCAACAGCGCCCACGTGATTAATTTTATAGTCCAGTCTATGTTGCGCTCGAAGCCCACATAATTGAGTATTACCGGCAATATCCCAATGGTGGCAAGGGCCACCACCGCAATAATGATGGCGCCAAAAGCAAAAACAAAGCGCGTTAATAGGGCAATAAATAAATTGCGCTTTTTACTCTCGTGATAACTAATATTGCACGCAGTGATCATCGCTTGCGCGCCTTTGGAACTACTCCAGATGGTCAACACAAAACCGACAATAGCACTGATGCTTAGGCTTGCTTGAGATTGCGCATTCAGCTCTTGTACTTGGCTCATGACCAAGTCTTGGCTCGCCGGTGCAAGTAAGCTCAGTACTCTATCAAGTTGTTCAACCATATCTGCTGCTGAGAAAAAATAGCCATACAGTGATAATAATGCCGCAAGAGCTGGAAAAATCGCCAACAAGCCATAAAATGCTACCCCCGCAGCGACGAGGGATAAGTTGTCTTGGCCTAAATTATGGACCAGCCGTTTGCTTATATCCCACCACCCCCGTAGTGGAACATCACTGGGCTTTTGAGCCTGATAACCTCGCTTTTTCAACATATTACTCCGTTATCTTGGCGGCACAGCCGCACCGTCATCGTACTTTATAAACTAGCAATAACAGCGCCAACATAGTGGCACTGGATTTGCTCGCATATACCCCTACTCGTTCATTTGTGGGCTAAAAACACCATGAGTATTGACCTCACCACTGTGATTTTAAAGGCTGCTGAGCACATTGCACCGCCAATGCCTGAGCCCTCTTGGCAAGTATTGAGTGAACAGTTTAGGCAGTTTTTACACAATGCTTGGAAAATGTTACCTAATCTCAGCCTTGGCCTCGCAGTCATGATCCTATGCTGCCTGCTCGCTCGCCCTGTGGCCTACCTGTTGATCAAACCTTTGCATCGGTTCAGCCAAAGCCGTTTAGTTCAGGTGGTCATGCGCCGTTTTATCAGTATTCTCATTATGCTGCTGGGTGTTTATGTGTTTCTTCGTCTGGCCGCACTGACTGAATTTGCTGTCGCAGTAATGAGTGGTACCGGCCTTATCGGACTCATTCTCGGCTTCGCCTTTAAAGACATTGCCGAGAATTTCATCTCTAGTATGCTGCTAAGCATACAGCGACCTTTTAAAATCGATGACGTAATCGAGGTGGACGGCCGTTTAGGCGTAGTGCGTAAAGTGACCGCTCGCGCGACCACTTTGGTTGACTTTGATGGCAACCATATTCAGATCCCCAACGCCACCGTGTACAAAAATGTGATCAAAAACTTCACAGCCAACCCCAAGATGCGGGGTCACTTTATTATCGGCGTTGGTTACGACAATAACCTAAGGCAGGCTCAACAGCTTGCTTTACAGTGTATTAGCAGTAAAACCATGGTATTGAGCGACCCACCACCACAAGTGTTAATTGATAATCTCGGTGCATCCACCGCTAACCTGCAGGTTTATTTCTGGGTTGATAGCGAACGCTTCAGTGTGCTTAAAGTGGCCTCGCACCTGATGCGCGAGGTGGTCGATACCTTTACCAAACAGGAGATCAGCATGCCTGACGATGCTCGAGAGCGCATTATCGTTAACCAACCTGACGCCTCAGCCGAGACTACGCATGCACAGCCACAAAAGGCAAAGCCGAGTACTGGCGCCAGCAGCCATAATCAAGCGGTGGATGACATCAGTAGCGACGCCGAAGATATCCGTGAACAGGCGCAAAAATCCCGAGAGCCTGAACAAGGCAACAACATTATCTAGCTGAGCTCAGCTATCAGCGCATCAAGTTGCAGTGCCATGGCATTAAGTTCTTCTCGCTGACACTGCAGAGATTGACTTAGGGTGTCTCGCCACTGCTTAGCGTTGCTTTGCAGCGCCAAACCCGCCTCAGTAAGCGCTATTTGCAATTGCCGTTCATCATCATCACTGCGCACTCGAGATAGCAGCTCCTGCTTTTGCATCCGTTTTAACAGCGGCGTCAATGTGCCTGAGTCAAGGTGCAGCTCTGCGCCAAGTGATTTAAGACTCATGGGCAATTGTTGCTGTTCATGGCGCTGCCAAAGCACCAAAAGCACTAGATATTGAGGATAGGTCAGGCCCAGCTCATTCAACATAGGTTGATAGCCCCGCACAACTAGCCGAGAGGCCGTGTAGAGCTTAAAACACAGTTGATTTTGCAAATATAAGGTGCTGTTATCTGTCATTTAGGGGGCTAATAGTTGTTCAATATCGGCGCGTATAGCTTCGGGTTTTGTCGTCGGTGCGTAACGTTTCACTACCTGCCCTTGCTGGTCAACTAAGAACTTAGTGAAGTTCCACTTTATGGCCTTAGAGCCTAGCACGCCCGGCGCTTGTTGCTTTAAGTAGGAAAACAAAGGGTGGGCATCGGCACCATTAACATCCACCTTAGTCATTACCGGAAACGACACGCCGTAATTAAGTTCACAAAACTCACTTATCTGCGCATCATCACCGGGCTCTTGAGCGCCAAACTGGTTACATGGAAAAGCGAGCACCACCAACCCCTTATTTTCAAAGTCTTGATAAAGCGCGTTCAACCCTTGGTATTGCGGTGTAAAGCCGCACTTACTTGCAGTATTGGCGATCAGTAAGACTTTGCCTTGATATTGCTCAAGTGACACTTGCTCGCCACGGTTATTGACTGCGTTAAACTGATAAATAGACATAAACACCTCGCAATTATATTGTGCACAATATAATTGATCACAATCTAAATGCTTTCAAGTTTATTTATTGTATACAATATACATTAAGTGTATATTTTTAGCTAAACAATAAAAACTGATTCAGTATGAAGATAATAACGCTCATCCTTTTACTAATACTCATCACAGGGTGTGCATCACTCCCTCGTGATGAATCCACTCTTGCCCCCGCAATCGATGGCTGGTCGAGTACGCCAAGGTTGGCCGAGGCAAAGCAAGCCGTTATCTTTTTGCACAGCCAAGCGAACCAGACACACCCACAGTGGCAGCAGATTAATGCGGTGCTTTATTTCTTACGCTCATATAGCTATCTCGGCGAACCCGATAAACTCAGCGAGCGCCTGCGAACTAAGCTCGCCAACTCTTTACAACGCTTAGCTAACAAGGCCAAAGAGACAGATAGCGCCGAGTATTATCGCTTTATGGAGCATTATGCGGTGAGCATCTATCGCTTGCTTGATACCCCCGCATTGCACCCCAAGGCATACTCTTGGATTAGCACGCTCACTGACTTTATTGCCATGCAGCCTGATACTACAACCATTCACGCTGACTATGCGCTGTGGGAAAGTTATCGGGCACTGGCCTTTTTGGCTTTCAGCGCGCGCACCGAAGCACCGTTGCAACACACGCTTGTCCACTCGCCCTCAACCTTGACGGTGCTTAGTGATGCCCTTTCCCGCTCGCAATGGCAACAACAGCATGCACTTTGGGTATTGGGCTATTGGCATCAATTGTTACCACCGTCACAACAACACGCGCTTGATGCCGCGATTTGGCAAGCAGTGCAACAAAGTACTGACGATGAAAACGAGCAACAGCGATTATTTTCGACCGTATATTTGGTCAACAGTTTTCGTGGTTTGAGCTACTGTAAAGAGGGCTTCCAAGCGCGCTGTGCAAGCCCCAATATTGATGATGTACTACCGATTAACCACCGGTGCAGTGAACGCTTGTTTATCCGCGCCACTTCCCTCAATAGTGAGCAACTGCAATACAGCTGCCGCCGCTTAATCGCCCAAGAACAAGACTTTCATAAACTATTCGCCAGCGACTATACGCCCGTGGCCAACGATCACAACCATGCCCTACGGGTGGTCATATTCGACAATTACAGCGACTACAATCGTTATGGCCAGCTACTGTTTGATATTCAAACTAACAATGGTGGGATGTACATAGAAGGGACGCCCAGCGATCCGCAAAACCAAGCAACGTTTTACTCATTCCGTGCGTTTTGGCTAACCGATATTAACCGGGTGTGGAATCTTAATCATGAATATGTGCACTACCTTGATGGCCGTTATAATAAATATGGCGGTTTTGGCCACTTTGCTACGCACCTAGTATGGTGGAGCGAAGGCCTTGCAGAACTCATCGCCAAAGTTCAACACAACCCTCGTGCAATAGCAGTCATAAAAGACACTGATGCCAACGACCGACCAAGCTTACAGGCTATTTTTGCCACTGATTACAACGATAGCAGCGAGCAAATCTATCAATGGTCATACTTAGCCATGCGTTATTTACAGCAACATGATATTGATGCGCTGCGCTCACTGCAGCGCCACCTTAGGGGTGATTTTTATAAAGGCTATAAGCGCACACTCGCACGTATCGCTAAGCAGCATCAAACGCAATTTGCGCGCTTTGTGAATGCGCTTGCAGCTACTGAGCCCAAGCAGCAACAGGATGAGACAAAAAACCGGCTATACCGATACCTTTATCGTGACTACCTAATGCCCTCACACCTAGGCTATGACGCGCATCACCGTCACTTGTTGTAATGTAAAGCCCCTTTACGCACGGTGCTAAGATAAGGTGTTAGCACCGTGATTGCCCCTCGCTTCTTTACCGTAGTAAAACTATAACTTAATGTTTTATGGTCAGTTTTGTGAAAACATCTATAATGCTATGGGTAAGCAAGGGTGCGCGCCCTGTATCTGCACAGCAATATCATCTTGGAGGCGAAGTGACGTTCACACACAGGTTATATCGGCTTTATCATTTCGGTCTTCGCCTCGCGGCGGCGCTTTTACCCATTCGCACGCCGCATGTTTATGCCGGGCAGCAAGCGTTGTCGCAATGGCTTTGTGAAGTTAAAAAGCAAAACCTGCGCACCTTGTTAGTGGTTAGCGACCCGGGAATCGTTGCTTTGAATTTGCAGCAACCCATTATTGCTGCGCTACATCAGCAAGGGATTAATACGGTGCTCTACAGCGATGTTGAGGCCAATCCAGGGATACCTTGCATTGAGCAAGGGGTAAGCAGCTTTCAGCAACACCATTGCCAAGGCATTATCGCCATTGGCGGTGGCTCGGTGATGGACTGCGGCAAGCTGATCGCCGCACGCATTGCTCGACCGAGTAAATCTCTGCAGCAAATGCAGGGGTTATTTAAGGTGTTGCGCCCCTTGGTGCCACTTTATGCAGTGCCAACCACGGCGGGCACCGGCTCGGAAGTCACGGTAGCCGCCGTAGTCAGCGACCATCAGCGACAAATAAAATTCGCCATCAATGACTTATGTTTAGTACCAAAAGGGGTACTCTTGCTACCAGAGTTAACCCTTGGTTTGAGCCCACAGCTCAGTGCAACCACCGCCATAGACGCCCTCACTCACGCTATTGAGTCCTATATTGGCATTAATGCAACGCGCTTTAGTAAAGCAAAAAGCGTGACTGCCACTAAGCTGATCCTCACTCATTTACCCCTGGTTTACCAACAGCCCAACCACATCGATGCGCGCATGCACATGTTATGGGCGGCCTTTTATGCTGGCCAAGCCTTTACCCGCACCTCGGTGGGTTATGTGCATGCTATTGCCCATCAATTGGGAGCGCTGTACGGCATTAGCCACGGCCTAGCCAACGCCCTGCTGTTAGCGCCAGTGCTCAATGCCTATGGACAGCGCATCGATGCTCAGCTCACGGCGCTGGCACAACAAACTTTGGCAGCAAATAGCGATGCTCAAGATATGCGCGCAGCGATTGCCACCTTGCTACATGACTGCGCTATCCCCAGTACCATTGCGCAACTGCGCCAAGAAGACATCGCCACAATAGCCAAACGAGCGATTGCTGAAGCCCATCCTGACTACCCGGTGCCCTGTTTTTTTAACCAGCACGACATCGAAACAATACTGTATTCGCTACTGCCACAACAGCAGCACTCCAAGCAAACAAACGAGCAACAGTCGTTGACAGGCCAGTATCGCTGAGCGTGAATGCATAACAACGTCCCCGCGCTTGCTAATATAAAGCCAGCGCGGCGGTGGCGTATGGCTATAAAACATATATGAATTGACTCGGCCGCCGTATCGGTAGGTCAACAAATAAGGCCTGAGGCTCATCAGCTCCATAGGCATAGCCCGTAGGCTACGTCCTCGGGTGATTGTCAGTACTTCGCAGCACTGCACTTTGACTTTAGCGGTCGCTGAGTTGCTGGTACACATAATTGGCCGCAATGAGGTCACTGAGCGCAGTCCCCACGGATTTAAATAAGGTAATGTCATTATCACCCTGGCGCGCCGGACGATTGATGCTGGCCAAATCACTGAGTTGCCCTTGTATTTGCTCGGGTGAGAACACCCCCTCACTGATGGGGATTAATAGCTCCCCGGCTTCATTGAGGACGTTATCGCGGCTATCCACGTACACGCGACTGCGTTTTATCGTTTCGCTATCGCACTCACGAGCATCGCGATGATGATTGCCTATTAAGTCGATATGAGTCCCTGGCGTTAGCCATTGACCACGAAACAACGGCGCGTGACTGCCGGTCGCACAGCAGATGGTATCGGCACTGGCAATAAGCGCTTCGCTAGCTGAAGTATGCTCAAACTGACAATGAGCAAACTCTTGGCGCAGTTGCGCGAGGATGGCTTTGGCTTTGGCGGTGTTGCGGGCAACCAGACTGACTTGTTGATAATCTCGCACGCTCAGGTGCGCGCGGATCATAAACGGAGCGAGCTTGCCCGAACCAAATACCACCAGCTTTTTCGCCTGCTGCACAGCCAAATAACTGGCCGCTAATGCCGACACCGCTGAGGTGCGCCACAAGGTGATTTCGGTGCCATCCACCAGCGCTCGCGGCTCGCCATGCTGGCGCGAAAATAACATCACCTTGGAATACAAACTGGATTTGCCATGGTGCTCATTATCAGGGAAATAAGTAAAAGCTTTAACCCCGATAACTTGCTCATTCCATGCCGGTAGCACCGCAAATGCATCATGGTTATCGCTATCGGGGCTGAGCGGGTAGACATTGCGTCTGGGCATAGTGGCTTGACCAGCAAAGCCTTGTTGTAGCGCTTTTAACAATGGCGCATAGGCCATCACTTGCTGTACTTGCTGTTGATTAATAATCTCCATGTTCACTCCTTAGCGCGAATTGTTGAGGAGCCTGAGTCAGGCGCTGATAGCCGGTCTCGGTAACGACAATGTCTTCTTCCAAACGCACACCGCCATAGTTGGGAATGTAAATGCCGGGCTCAATGGTGATGACGTTGCCACTTTCTAGTTGATAGGGGGCATTGGCTTTAATAAAAGGCAACTCATGAAGGGTTAGGCCAACACCGTGCCCCAACCCTTCGCCGGCATAACGATGATACGGGCTCGATGCCAACACTTGCTGAGCGGCGTGGTTTAACTCATGGCAACAAATGCCTGCGCAGACCTGTTGCAGCGCTGCTTGTTGTGCCTTGGCAACGGTGTCAAACAAGGCTTGCTGCTCGCTAGTGGGCTTGCCCCAAACATAGGTGCGGGTCATATCTGAGCGATAGCCGCTGCGCACGGCGCCAAAATCAATCAATATTAAATCGCCCTCGCATAAGCGCTTCGCTCCTGGCTCACCGTGGGGCAAGGCCGTACGCTCAGCGAACAGTAAAATCGTGTCAAAAGACACCCCTTGCGAGCCACGTCGTTGCATTTGATAATCAAGCTCTATTGCCAACTCTCGCTCAGTTATGCCGCTTTCAAGCAAAGTAAGCGTATCGGCCAAGGCCGCATCGGCAATCTCAGCAGCGCCACGGATACAGGCTATCTCTTGGCTATCTTTAACACGGCGTAACCTCTCGACCACCTGCACTGTGGCAACACAGGTATTAGCGCGCAAATGCTCGGCGATATGCTGCCATTGACCAACACTAAAATGCTCTGCTTCAAAGCCCAGAACGCTGTGTTTGGCGCACACCCGAGCTAAACATTGCCCAATGCTTTCGCGGTCGCGATCGCGCTGGATAACCTCCATCCCTGATGTTTCCTCTAGCGCACGCAGGTAGTAACGGTAATCGGTGATCAGTAACGCTTGCTCGGCGCTGACAACCAAGGTGGCCCCATGCCCACTAAACCCGCTGAGATAAGCAATGTTTTCACCGCTGTGAATGATCAATGCCTGTACGTGATGACTCTCAAGCTGAGCTCTTAAGCGCGCCATACGGCGCTGAAAATCAAATGGTATCGCCATAACTCCTCGCTCTAGTTCCTCTATAGTGATTGCCGCTAAGGCGCACATACCGCACCTTAGTCGTTAACGAAAAATGCCGAGCACCTAAGGTGCCCGGCGGGGTTGCGTAATAACGCAGTTCAGGGAATTAAAAACGAATACGCGCCACCAATGAGGCGTAACGCGCCGCTGGACGCCAAGTTGTCATACCATAATCTGGGTTAAGCTCGAGGCCGTTGGCACCATATTGCGTGCGCTCTTCGTTAATGGCGATGGCGGTATCATCGTTGAGCATGTTATACACGGTGCCCTTAACCATCACTTCTTGACCAAATAGCTCGCCGTAGTAGCTTAACGACATATCTATTTGTGTACTCCAGGGCAAGTTGCCTTTGCTGCCACGCGGTGCTGGCTCACCGTTTTCATCATAATGCGAGGCATGATCGTAGTAGCGGCTGATACACGCATCCCAGGGGTTGCCTGGGGCACAGCTATCAACGCCCTCGGGGTGCACACTGAAATAGCTTTTCGGTCGACCTGATATGCCCCGAGCAACCAGGCCAAAGGTTAAATTATCGGTAATATCATACGTTCCCGAGAGCTTAATTGCGTGACGGTGGTCATTCGGCAGGTTGCCATAACCATGGTCCATTAAATCGCCATAGTCATAGGAGGTTGTCCAACCGGGATCGGCTTGATCGTTGTCGGTTTTCACCAAGCCTTCGGTGTTGCCCCAGCTGTGCGACCAGGTGTAAGAAGCGTCAATGCGCAGCTGCTCGGTGATGGCGCCATCCAAAGTGAACTCAAAAGCCAGGTATTTGCGCTCAGCCTTTGGCAATGCCAGCTCTTGGGCACTTAAGGTCACCTCATCAACTTGTCCATCCCCGTCAAAGTCATAGCTCATTTGTACACTCTCGCCGGGGTTATTGAGCACATAATAGGAGCCTTGACCGACATTATCGGCAATACCTAATTCAGCCAGCTTTTTCGCCAGCACCGGCCCTACATCTGTGTCCTCAACACTGCGCCCAAGCTTGCGATAAATGGCACGTGCCCCAAAGGTCATGTCGCTGAACACTTCTTGTTGGTAGCCAACAGTCCACTCATCGGAATACATGGGTTTAAGATTACTGGATGCAATCAGCCCCGGCTCAGTGATCCCGCGTTGACGCCAGCGTCTGTCGCGTAGCATCGCGCCCCGACTAGGAGAGCCATCCGCAAGTAAGATAGGTTCGCCCGAGCCATTGAGCTCGTCGAGCTCAAAGTATTCAAACCATTCCACCGATGCCGAACCTTGGGTAATGTTCATATTCGCCGACACGGGCTGAAAATAACGCCCATACGTGGCATAGACCTTGGCACTTCCATCGCCCCATAAGTCATATATGGCTTGCAGGCGCGGCGCTATCTGGTTGTCGATATCAACATAGGCGCGCCCGTCACTGACGGTGTTTTCAAATTGGCTATAGCGCAAGCCCAAATTCAGCACCAGCTGCTCGCTGACCTGCCATGAGTCGTTAATGTAAAACGCCAACGCACTGGTATCGGAATCAACGGCCCGAGTGCGTACTCGTCGCTCAATGTAATCTTCACCAGCGGCGGCACCGGAAATATCATTGTCTGCGGCGGTGGCAATGGTCCACCAGCCCATGGCATCACCCTCGCCATTTTGTCCGGAGAAGTAATCCACCTCGACCTTGGTGTAATCGACGCCAAACTGCAGCGCATGGGCGGCTAAGTCCCAGTTAAAATCTAGCCGCAGTTGGTCTCGGGTATATTCCTCTGCCGAGACATTGGCATTGGTGTGCTCGGAAAGCGTAATAAACCCATCGCGTTCATCCCAAACTCCCGGGTTAGTTGAAGCAACTACATTTTCAACATTCTCGGTAACGCGCCCGGCTACCGCCGACACAGAAAAATAATCACTGAGGTAGCCATTGTACGACAGGCTATACATGTTGCCGCCGTCCTCACCGGGTGCCGTCACTCCCTGCTGATCGCCAATGCTATCCTGCTGCCAGTTGTAGCCGTAGGTGTCCGTTTCCCATTCGCGCTTGTTGTTCATCGCTGAAAAGCCAACGGCGTGATCTTCATTAATAAACCAATCTAACTTGCTGAACCAGCGATCTTCATCGCGGGAGAAATCACTAAAGGTTGTTTGCCCTGCGCCCTCTGAGCTTTCGCGGCGCGGATTAAACAAAGCATAGGCAAATAATGTGTCCTCAATCAGGGCGCCACTGGCCCATACTTGCAGCTCACTAAAGTCGTAGGCACTGCGCTGGGTATTGGTGCTGATGGTGCCATTACTTTGATAAATTGAGTCATGCTGGGAGCGCAGGCTATCCCCCTCCCAGCGCACCTCGGCGCCAGCGCTAAAGTCATTGTCACCGGATTTAGACACTGCATTGACAATACCCCCCATTGCGCCGCCAAATTCAGGGTTGATCCCTCCGGTTTTGACCTGGGTTTGCGAAATAGCTTCCCAAGGCAGGCGAATAGAGCCCAGCCCAGTGCGAATGCTGGTTACATTCAAACCATTAAAGTAATAGCCATTTTCCGCAGAAGATGCGCCGCCAAAGCTAGAAGCGCCATTAAAACTGCTGCCACCAGCAGCAGCGGTGCCCGGTGCCAGTAAAGCGATACTTTCAAAACCACTTTGCACGGGCATAACCTTGATTTCCTCATCAGAGAAAGTTAACCCAGAAGTCGATGAACCTAAATCGACACGACGAATGGCAGCCCCGGTAACAGCAATGCGCTCCATGGGCTGCGCACCGGCCTGTAGCATTTGCGCATCTAAGATGATGGATTGACCAATGCTTACTTTCACACCTTGCTCAATGACGTTTTGATAACCCTCTTTGCTTATGGTGACGTTGTAAGTGCCCACCGGCACGTTCCGCAAAATGTACTCGCCATCGGCGTCGGTGCGGACTTCATAAGTTAACCCCTTGCTGATATGCACTAAAGTGATGGTGGCGCGGGTAATATCTTCACCGGCGCTGCTGACTATGGTGCCTTTAACGATACTGCTGCCATCCACCGCCATTGCAGGCGTGGCGCTGGCTACTGCAAGGGCCAAGGTACTAACTTGAAAAAGACGATTTAACGATGCCTGCATGCCCTTGCGGGAGCGGCGCTTTGATGCTGTTGCCATGGTTTTATCCTGTTTGATGTTGTTGTTTTATTGCTCAAGGCGAACACACCATATCGCTTTTACATATTGTATACAATATTAAATATACACAAAATGCTTATATACTTAGTCAATTCTCTTATGAGTGAGAGATCATCGCGGTTATAGCGGCGGTCGGGGTCGTTAGGGGATCACCGCAACTTGCTCAAATAGCTGAGCGAGGGCATCGGGCATAAATTTGCGCTGTGCGGTGATGGCGTAAAAGTGCTCGTAAGCATCTGGCAGGCTTTGATACTGACATAATATACCTTGCTCTATTTCGTCTTTTACCACCACCGGTGGCAGCACCGCCAGCGCACTGCTGTCCCGTGCCAATAGCCGAAGCATCGCCATATCATTTGCCTGTGCTTTAATATCGGGTTTGTACTGCCATCGCGCGCACAAGGCGTTAAAAGAGTCACGAATTTCTGAGTTTTCGCTCGGCACCACCCACTGCACCTGCTCGTACCCCAAGGGAAAATCACTGTCTATTTTAGTGCTCGGCGGCCCGACTATCGCCAAGGCTTGACGGGATAGCAACCGGCTCTGCCAGAGATCGTCTTGATGGTTTGGGCTGATAGCGCGATTGGTTAGCACCACATCCAGTTCATGAT
Source organism: Pseudoalteromonas sp. MM17-2 (assembly GCF_022347945.1). Taxonomy (NCBI): domain Bacteria; kingdom Pseudomonadati; phylum Pseudomonadota; class Gammaproteobacteria; order Alteromonadales; family Pseudoalteromonadaceae; genus Pseudoalteromonas; species Pseudoalteromonas sp. MM17-2. The sequence continues at coordinate 78,673 of NZ_JAKRFV010000018.1, forward strand.
CAATCAAGCCATTGAGCAACCCCTCCATGCGCCGCGCAGTCAAAGAAAAGCTCACATCTTGATGATTCAGTAGTGGGGTAATAAAGCCCTCGATAAAGTTCCGCGATAAGGTATTAAGCACACCAATCGACAAATGCTGTTTCTCTTGCTGTACTCCTTTTAATAAAAACGACGAGAGCTCTTCACCTTTATTAAATATATCATCGGCATAGGCCAATACCCGCTTCCCCATATCGGTTAACACAAGGTTGCGACCTTGGCGAGCGAACAACTTAATTGCCATTGATTGTTCGAGCTGCTTAATTTGTACCGATAACGCTGATTGCGATACATGCAACTCCTGCGCTGCTTGGGTTAGGTTTCCCAAACGAGCGACACGCCAGAAGTAATACAGGTGATGATAGTTGAGTCGATTCATTATACTTTTACAAAACAGAACGGTTCGTTAAATTATATATATTTTTTTTACTTTTGCATCTTTGCCATACTAGCTGCACTCAACCAAGGAGCCATCGATGAGTGACATGTTAATTTCTGTTCTACTGGCCTTTATTCCTGTGAGCTTGGCGCTAAGTTCTTGGTATATAGGGACGCAGAAGCGTGCCAACAATGGCAACGGAGCGTTTCGCCTTATCTCCCTACTTGGCTTAATATTCACCGCCACAGCGGTGCTTTACAGCCAATTTGATGCCACTCCCCTTAGCGTATTAACACTGTCCCCAGCGCGCTTAATCGTCCTTGGTCTTATCCTTTTCATGAGTTTGATATTAATAAAGTTTTGCCGAAATTACATGGCCGGTGAACAGCGAATCAACTTATTTTGGCGACGCTTAATCGCGACCTTAAGCGCGGTCTCCTTAGTGGTAATTAGTAACCACCTTGTGCTGTTTTGGCTGGGCTGGGTAGCCATTAGCCTCGCCCTCCATAGATTGCTAATGTTCTATCCTGACAGACCGCGTGCGGTGATGGCTGCCCATAAAAAGTTTATTGTGGCACGCTGCGCAGAAACCTCGCTGTTAGTGGCCTTTGCTCTGCTTTATTGGCATCACGATAGCTTGTTAATCAATGAAATTACCGCTTCTTATGTTAACAACACGGTGCCATTGACACTCATCGAACACTGCGCCGGGTTTTTTATTGCCCTAGCAGCCTTGATTAAGTGTGCACAGCTACCCATTCACGGTTGGCTGATGCAAGTAGTTGAAGCTCCGACCCCGGTTAGTGCGCTTTTACACGCCGGGGTTATCAACCTAGGCGGCTTTTTGTTAATCATCTTCGCGCCCCTATTTATGCAAGCCACCGTGGGACAATGGTTAGTGCTTGTTGTTGCCGGACTCACCACAGTGATCAGCGCCCTTGTGATGACCACTCGAGTAAGCGTGAAGGTACGCTTGGCGTGGTCCACCAGTGCACAAATGGGATTAATGCTGGTTGAGTGCGCATTAGGGCTGTTTGAGCTCGCCCTGCTGCACCTTGTGACCCACTCAGCCTACAAAGCACACGCATTTTTAAATTCAGGCAGCGCCGTGCAAGAAGATATCGCTCGGCGGCTGTCACCAGGGCGCTCACCCAATGGCAAAGACTGGCTTGCCAGTGGCGTGTTCTCCTGCATTGCCGTAGCTTTGGTATACCATTTTAGCGGTTACTACGGCGCCATCAGTGTATGGGCGTTGGTTGCCCTCGCCTTGAGTGTGCTTATTGCTACTCGTCGTGGGCTTATCACCAACGGTCACTTTGTCACCATGGCGCTGTTAGCTTTGGCTCTGGCCAGCTGTTATGCAGCCCTTAAATCGCTGTTTGCAGTTGCTGTGCCCGCAAGTAACTGGCGAGAGGCCCCCTTGAGTGCTGCCGATCTGTGGACCTTATTACTGATTGTCAGCCTGATGTGTTGCAGTTATGTTTTACGCTATCAAAACCATAAACCTAGAGTGCAAGCACTCTCGGCTATCTTGTTCGCAGGTTTGTACTTGGATGAATGGCTGACTCGACTCACTCTGAGAATATGGCCTACGCGCTTGCCCACCCGGCAAAATGCTAAAACTGCCTCACACTCGTCCGCCAGTTCAGCTAAGGAGAACTTTTAATGAGCGCTCAGCAACCCTCGCCTGCACCGCTATTTAGCTTGAGCAGCACGCAGCAACAAGCTATTACCCAAGCGTGCCAATACATAGCGCCGAACTGGCCGTTAGATCAGATGATAGCGGTTAATCCGTTTTGGGAAATGCGCGGCCTTGCCATTGAAGATGTGGCTGCCCGGCTGGCAACCTTGGCCAATGTCGACTTGCTCATGCCTCGTGCGTATTATCGCCAGCGCTGGGCCGATGGCGACATCACCGATGCGCATTTGGCCATGGCCAACAGTCAATTAGGCTATGACTTCACCCCCGAGCAACTGCACAGTGCTTTGGAAATCGCGCTGCCACAGCAGCACTGGCACAATATCGCCGATTTACTAGACGCCCACCGCCCGGCCCACAAAATGGCATGGCGGGATGAAATAATCCATCAGATCAGTCAGTTTTGCGCCGCCCATTACCAGAAATTAAGGCCAATGCTGTACCGTGACAATGTCTCGTCAATGCCAGACTTATATCAACACTGGCTCAGTGTTATTCGCGCTGACAAAGGCATTAGTATCGTCATGGATGAAGCCGGCTTGCACGAATATTTTCAACAACTACCGGAAACGGCTGATGAGCTGTTATCGCAAAGCCTGCGTTTGTTAGAGCTGGATGATAATATGCTTGAGCCCTATGCCCATGCCTTATTGCTCGATATGAACGGCTGGGCCTCATGGGTGGCCTACATTCGCTGGCAAGGCAGGCTATACCAACAGCCGCAGGACGACATGCTGCAACTACTGGCGATCCGCATGGCTTGGGATGTGGTCATTTGGCGCTATTTGAAAGCGCAACACGCCAGCACGTTCGCAGTGTTGCATGAGCAATGGCAATGTGAAAAACAGCATCTTCCTGAACGTACGCAAGCGTTTAAAGCAGCGCAAAAACCTTTGTGGGTGTGGGCCAAAGCGTTAGAGGTTAATTACCAACAAAACTTGCACGCCACACTCAAAGCAGCAGAGCCTGCTCCCCCTAGCGAAAGTGCGCTACAGGCTGTGTTTTGTATTGATGTGCGCTCAGAAGTGATGCGCCGTGCCTTAGAGGCACAAAGTGAGCACATTCATACCTTTGGTTTTGCTGGCTTTTTTGGCTTGCCGCTAGAATATCAACCAGCAGACAGCGCGCTCAAACGCCCACAACTTCCGGGGCTGCTTAAACCTGTTATCAAAGTAAGTGAAGCGCAGGCGCCTAAAGGTGCAAAACGCAAACGCCACTTCAGTGCTCATTGGCAAGGCTGGTCAAAGGCGGCGCCGTCGTCATTTTCGATGGTGGAATCCGCAGGCTGGATGTACGCCCTGAAAATGCTGAAAAACTCTTTTAAACGCGCCAAACAAGCCGCACACAATGAGCACATTGAGTGGCAACTGCATAAGGACGACCATAACCTAAGCTTGGCGCAACAAGCTGAATTCGCTTATGGGGTCCTCAAAGCCATGGGCATACAGCGGTATGCGCCCAAGGTGTTGTTAGTGGGTCACGGCAGCCACACCACCAATAACCTTCACGCTGCCGGCCTTGAGTGCGGCGCCTGTGGCGGACAAAGCGGCGAGGTGAATGTGCGTGTGCTAGCGCAATTATTGAATGACGAACAAGTACGTGAACAGGTGGCAAGCAAAGGGATCACTATTCCTAGCGTCACCGAGTTTGTTGCCGCGCTGCATAACACCACCACCGACCATATTCAGATTTTTGATAGCGAATTGGACAAGCAAAGCCGTCAGTGGCTCGATAACGCCACGAATACAGCTCAGCGCGAACGGCTGATCAATATTGCCCCTGAGCTTAAAGAGCAAAGCGATAAAGACATCGACAAAGCCTATTTAAACCGCGCTGGCGACTGGTCGCAAGTGCGCCCGGAATGGGGGCTGGCGAATAATGCCGCTTTTATCGTCGCACCGCGTAGCTGGACACGCAATGCAAACCTGCAAGGGCGTAGCTTTTTGCACGACTACCACTGGCAACATGATGAAGCCTTTCGCACTTTAGAGCTTATTATGACCGCGCCAATGATAGTAACTAATTGGATCAACAGCCAATATACCGCATCGGTCACCGATAACTACAAATACGGCAGTGGCAATAAGGTATTGCACAATGCGGTAGGCGGTAACATAGGGATCTTTGAGGGTAATGGCGGCGACTTACGTATTGGCCTGGCGATGCAATCTATCCACAATGGCAAGCGCTGGATGCACGAGCCACTGCGTTTGAGCGTGTACATCGCCGCGCCACGAACGCCTATTGAGTCTATTTATGCGCGCCACGAAAGCGTTAAAAGCCTGGTTGATAACCGTTGGCTCAACTTAATGCGCTGGGACGACGATGGCCAGATTGAACGCTTTTGTGACGGCGCGTGGCAAACCTGCTAAGCATACACGCTGTTGTGCCATGAGTGCATAACAGCCAAAAGCAAGAACCGCTGCTCGACTTGGCTTTTCGGAGTCGCTCAGTGGTAATGCGCATCAGCATGTAAATTTGGAATAAGTGCAGTTGTCCACTAAGGTCAAAATGAGGCTCGTTATACAGAACAGCTTTTGGCTCGAATAAGTATAAAATCAGGCTAAAGCACTGAAAATATTAAAGTTACTATTTTACATACCGTGCCATAGTTAGGCTCGGATATCTCAATGCTCGTTTCCCACCACCCTATTCTATTTAGACATTACCAATCTACTCTGGTAACTTTATGAATTTATGGACAAATATTAAGTGTGCAACTAAGTGTTTATCATTTAAGTTTCTGGCTTAACCCGAAATGCGCGCTAATACACTGTTATGCAAGATGCTCATGAAAAGGATTTTTGATTTAGCACTGGTAGTACAACTGATTTTGGTAGTCGGTTTTGTTTGGTTTGGATGGCAAGCTGATCAAGCAATGGACAAGTCGGGTACTGGGAACTATGAAGAATGGAGTAGGCTAACTGGGATAACGGGCGTTGCATTTTTATCCGCAGCAGGCATGTGGGTTGCGGTGGTGGTGCTAGCTTTATTTCAGCGTATGTTTAGCTCTTTGGAGGCTCAGTTAGCAGTAGGCTTACCTCCACTTTTTCTAGTGCTGGGGTGGATTTCAACATGGGTAGTGTAATTACGCATAACAAGCGGCTGTTGTCGCCACTGCGTGGCTGGGACTGCCTCTTCGCTGCTTCGCAGCTACAAGTCAGCCCCAAAGCCGGGCGTTATATACCTATGGATGCATTGAGTAAACTTCAAGGAAAAAATGACGCACATTCAAAACATCAGCGGGATACTAGCTGGGCTATAATTTGTGTGTTTTGCATACTAAGCCCATTGCTTTTCAGTTATGGGTGGGAATTTTATCACTCGTTTAAAGGATTAACCTTTGAGGCACTTCATCCATCTATTGTTTTAGTAGCTATGCTCGGGTTTGGTTTACCTATAGCCTTTATGGGTGATTTAATGTTACTTCATCGTGCCATTAAATTTTTACTGCTAGTTGCTGCCGAATGTTGGTTTATCTGGTTTTGGATTGTATCTCCATTGTCATGGTTGGCCTTCCTCCCTTTAATACCAGCTTATGTTTTATTAAAAGTGCAATTACCTAAAAATAAGGCTGGTGATTAACCGGTATATAACAAGCCACTGAAGCGGGACTCGTAACCGTTGGCTCGGTTTCGCTTCGCTACACATTTTAGCCAACAATTACTCGCTCCTTAGTGGGGCGTTATGCATAGAAAGGATTGGGATTGGTAAATATTGAAAGTACATCAGTAATTATCTCAACAGTAATATTATTAATACTGTTTATATTCTTTGCTGCCAATCTAGGAATGATCGTTTTAGAAAAGAAAATATCCACTGCCAGCCTACAAGCATTTTGCTCAGGTTTGGTGCAGATGATCAATAAAATAGACAATCTTAATAGTTACAAGCAAGCCAGGTTTTACATGATCGGCAGTGCTTTATCACTTTTTGCATTCATGGCTCTTTTGGAGTTTGGCCATGCATAACAAACCACTGTAACCGCTCGCTGGGACGTTAGGTGTTTCTTTAGGATGGAGATAAATTAAAATTATGGATAGTCAATTTAAGGTTTCAGGTATCGCATTTACCATTTATGGAGCATGCGCAGTTTTAGCATCTTTATGTTCTTATATATTTGGTGTAACTCAACTTTCTAGCGTTCAATCCTTACCAGTTTCAGTTTTTTTGCTAATTAATACATTGTTGGCTATTAATTTTTTAGCTTTGCTCTGTGGTGTGTATCTCTTAAAACAAAATGAGGCCGTTCACAAATTTGCATTGCCTGTGTCCATTATTATTCTGTTGAGTGTTCCATTTGGTACAATTGCTGGTGGTATATATCTAATGCAAAGATTTAAAAACACCTAACAAGAGACTATGGCGTCAATAGCTCTTTTTAAGCTTTTGGCGCTTCCCACATTACCCCATCTCTGAGCATCGAATTTAAGATCACCACCATTTTT
>NZ_JAKRFV010000019.1:0-84213 GCF_022347945.1 Pseudoalteromonas sp. MM17-2
TCAGCTTTACAGTGCAACTCAATCACCCGAGCCAAGTATTACAAACGACTATATAGAGCTGCGCCGCGAGTTTCTTGCCACAGTTGAAAGCTCAGGCATCGTGAAAAGGGATATTGGCAATTTTTATTATGAGCTTGGTGCGATTGACACACCGTACAAGCATTTCATTACATTTGTTCCCAACAGCAAGCCTGACACCTATTTCGGCATTGGAACAAATAGCAATTCGAGCGTATTCATCAAATTAATGTTTAATAAAAAAGGAGACAAGGCTGATGGCCAGTAAGTACACGGATGTAAGCAACGATGAGGTTAAGCGCATTATAGAAGGTTTTTTCGGTAAGCCTTATGCTATGCGAGTAAACGTTAATGACAAGGTTATAGAGCTTGTATGGGAAATGGTTAGCAAGTCAGAAGAGTGCAGTGATGCGATGGATCTTGTGCCTAGGCCTCACGGTATCGTGGCTGGCCCTAAGTATGTCGCACAACAGCTGCGTGGCATAGCGCGGCGCTTACTAAAAGGGGACGTTCGCATTTACCACATTTGCAAGCGAGCAGCTTCACTCCAATACCGTACACGTATAGATTTGGCTAGTAGAGGCCTTTAAGCACCTGTTGGGGCCAATGGCCCCTTTACTTAATCACTTGTTTTAATGCTCATAGTAACTCGGTCTTTCTCGGGGCGAATAAATAACCCTTCCCACCGAATGTATTGGAGCAGGTACCTATAAACTCGTAGTCATTGAGCTCTGATATTTTGAGTTCACTCATCGTTTTGGCCCCGTCCGGCCTCATCATCCCGTACTCGGGGAAGTCCCGATAGTTTTCCGGCACTAAGGTCATTTTCTTTTGCTTTCGCTTTTCACTAGCTTGGCGGCGCGCTTTATTTGCCTCCCGCCTACGGTTCTCTTCTTCGAAATGCTCATCCACGGCAATATCAAGCTGGCGCGTGAGCTCAGCATCATACTGTGCAGAGTGAGCGTTCCTTTCATCCAACGCTATTTGCTCATAGCTGCATGCGTCCACCAGCTTTACCCACTGGCCACCAGTAAAAGTGTTGGCATAGCGGTGCATAACACAAACAATCGGCGGGAGTTCTTCAACCGGCACGCTTAAACCATATCTAGCGGCAGTCTGTTTGAGTAAGCGCATATCGAAACCTGAGTTGTATATCTTAATAGCCTTGGCGCCGAGTAGAATGCTCACCACTTGATCATGCACCTCCGGCCAAGTAGGGCAATCAACCAAGTCGCTTTTGCTAATACCGTGAATGTCCTGTACTTCAAGCGGTATGTCACCTTGACATTGAATGCGGGTATCGAACAGTACAGTACCGGCCTTATTGATAATGGCCAGCTCTATGATCTCAGCGTGCTCATGTAAATCGGTTGTCTCAGTATCGAGGTAAAGCACCTCTTTTTCGCTGGTGGCTGGGTTAGGGATCATGATCACGCTATTTCCCCTCGTTCCAATTGCGCTAACTCTTCTTTAAGCTCATCAATACATGCCTTTGACTGTTTAATGCTCCGGTGATGCTTCTTAATGCTCTCTTTCTTAAGCTCGATACGCGCTTGAATGAGCTCTTTGAGTGATAACGGGTATCGATGGCGCTTACTCCAACTGACCTTGCTTTTCGCTCGGCCCTCAGCATTTTCATGCTCATAATCACAAACCATATAATGCTCTGTACAGTGCAAGCCTAAACCATCAGCATTGAGCTCTAGCTGCTTAAATTCGGGCGAAATACAGAAAGGGCAATACCATGGGGCATTAAGATCTATTTCTTTAATCTCACCCTCAAACGGCTCGAAGTGCTTAATGCCGCTCACGCGATCACGCATTAGCTGGCGCTCTCTTTCTTGTTGCTCTGGTGTCATGCGCTTACCCCTTCCTGCTTTTGATTAGCTTAGCAATACCGGCGTGCTTCATTTGTGCCTGACGCGAGTAACGCGCAACCATTTTCGGGTCATTCCAGCCGCCGGACATTTGTATTTCGAACCCATCTAAACCTGCCTCTGCCATCGACACCACAGCACCCACACGAAAGCTGTGTGTTGAATATTGGCTGGCATCCATTCCACACCGGATAAGAACGTTGCGCATAGCATTTAAATAGGTCTGATATTGAATGTGCGTATCGAGCACAGCAGAGCCTTTATTCATGGACCGAAAGACATAGCCGACACTCTTGCCGCTTTCTTTTTTCCACTGCCGGTAGAGCTCCAAGCACTCATCAGAAAGATAGCTATAGCCACCTTCACCGTCTTGGTCATTTTTACGCTGAGGAATAAACAACGTGTTATCTCGCTCACTAATGTGTTTGTGCTCGATACTGCACAGTTCCTCGGCGCGAAGTAGGGCGCTGAACGCAATGTTTATAGCTAGCAGGTCACGCAAGTCTTTAAGGCTCGCCACTTCGAAATGCTCGTTTATGTACTCCATATCCTCGATGCGCAAGGGGGAAGCCTGACGTTGCGCCTTTGGTTTATCTCGCAAACAGAGCTTTGTATGATCAGCTACGTACTTAGATACTTTAACTGGGTTCGGTAGCTCACATATCTGCATTAAAACCGACAACGTGGCCAGACGGCGCTCGATGGTAGCCCGAGTTAGATGCGAAGCCACCAGCTCATCTACGTATTTCATGTATGACTGTTTAGCCAACTCAAAATCTGTTGTGATGTAGTCATAGCCGAAACGCTTGCAAAACTCTTGGTAGTCGGCCATATCGGACATATATGCACGCCGAGTATTAGCAGGGTACTTAGCAAAAAGCTCATCCCATTTGGCTAAGTTATTAGCAGCGCGGCGCATCTTATACGCATCATCATTATTTAACTGCTCTTTTTTTATTAGCTGCTGGTGGAGTGTCATTGTTCATCCTATTATAGAAACCGATATAATCACTTTCAGCCCAGTGCGGAATAATAAATTAATCAGTTTAATTTTGCCTTAGCAAGCGCCGTCACTGGGCGCTTTTGCTGCAAGCAACCTTTCAATTATTGCAATAATTCAATTCTTAGGTATCATTCGCCACTTATCAAATTCCACTGTAGTTGGGGAGTTTGGTATTACTTGCAAATACTAAGGCGGCGTAAGCACCCGCCTTATTTCCTTAAGACTTCGTTTTTACTTGAAACTTTGCACCGCAACTCAAACAAACCATGCGTTTAGCGCCTGAGCGGGTCTGTTTAAGCTGACCATTACACTCTGTGCAACTTTTTCCATTCAAGTAGTTAGCCATCATTTTGTTGATACCCTCAACGTTAGACTTGCGCTGAGGTTCTACAGGATAGCCAAGCGCCTTTGCAACTCGGCGGTACTCTTTTGCAATCCACTTACCGTCCGGCTCATGGTGAAGGCCATCGCCCATCATATCGCCTAGGCGCACCAGCTGGCGATGAAGGCGCTCTTTATTTTCGCTCTGGCCACTCATTGCTGATCGCCTTCTGGCAAGAACTCCGCCACCAATGGCACACAAAGAACAACAGCGCCTTGCATGTGGTAGGAAGTAGGTGCTTGAGAAATTCGATTAATCAGCCAAATCCAAGCCTGCATTAATTTAGAGTGCTCGCTATTTTCTTCAAATTCCTCTTTAAATGACTGGTACCGTTCCTGTGAATGCTTAAATAGCTCCGTCCTTTCACAAAGGCGAGCTAAGTCTTTAAATTGATGCGCTAGCGCTATGATGTCGGCCTCGGTAGCCTCATCAGGCAACGTATCAAAGATAGCTATCATTTTCTCTCTAATTATACCCATATCACCCCCTGAGGCTTAAAAGGCTGGCCGAGTGTGATAGGCTCGTCACTTCCGATTCAAGCCTGACTAACTCTTCCCAGCGCTTTTCATCTTTTCCGTTTGTCATATCACCAATGCGCTTAATAATGGCTTTTTGACGCTTCGTGGCACCGTCTAACCACCGCAAAAACTCTGGCGATGTTCGCTCACCAAGCGTTTTATATTCATCCAGCTTTTTCTTGGACTCTAACTGCAAATCAATAAGCTCTTGCGCTGGGTTGCTGTTACACAGCGCCTTTAGCTTGTCTCTCTGCTTGGTAAGGCGTGCGATTTCCTTATTAATGGCATTAATGGCTGGCTGGTGGTTCATTCTGCACTCCCTAACGCAGCAGCCTCGCTCAATAGCTTGGCTAGGCTGTCTTCTAAATCTGAGTATTCAATATCGCAGTTTTCAGACAGCACCACGTTGCCGTGAACCCACTTTTTAGCCTCTTTGCGATGGCTTTGATGTGCACCACCATGAACGATATTAAATAGCTGAGGGATGGTTAAAAGCTTATCTCCGGTTACTGGAAATATTAGCTTCATAAAGCCTTCCGGTTCCCAACCATAAAAAGGTGCCTCATGCTTGTCTTCACTTGGCTCTTTAAACCCTTTATGCCATGGCCAGACGTTACAACCGGCTTTGATGTATAGGCCAGCCACTATGTAATAGTCGGCCAATGTTTCACAGCGCACCGCCGTTTCAAACAGCTTGTTTTTAAGATCTTTCTGCCTTCTCATTATCGTTAGGTTTTGCTGTTCACTCATGCCGGTACCTTTTCTAATTTGTTTTCTTTAATGCCATGATCAAAACCCATAGCTTGGTTATCGATTAAGCTAATCGGTGCGCATTTAGTAACCCGGTCATCAAAATATAACTTGGGCCACATAACCAAACCAGAACCATCAGCCGCAATGCTTAACGCTTGATGCAGGGTGTATGCCTGAGCCTTGCTGTAGTTGTCTGTGTAAAGCTGGCCATCATTTGCCGCATCTTCGCTTATGTAATGAATGTAATTGCCGTTATACATATTCGCTCGCTGAATAATGTACTCATCACCGGCGTAACTAACCGACTCAGCTTTACTGATATGCTGAACATCGATGGCTGGGTAACTAATTGCCTCGGCACAACTCAAAAGGATAGGGATGTCAGTCCTGCGACTATCATGTATGGCCTGCGCTTCTTCCAAGGTAAAGCGGCGCGCTTTATCTATATGCGAGTTGTAGCCGCTACCTTGCGACCAGAACATTGCGTTGTAACCTAAGTCTGAACGAGTATCACGCATGATGAATAGGGGAGTCTCTGCGCTCATGCTATTTCTCCGCCTCAGCCAACTGCCTCACAAAGCTCTTTAGGTATGCAGCTGACGTGTTAACTAGAATCGTTTTATCCACGGTCACACCGTCATCGCATAGCGTTGCAAGGCTAAAGTTACTATGGCCATCAATAAGTATCGCATGGAAAATACCACTATCTTCCTTTAGGTCATCCATAACATCGCACAGGTGTGTGAGCTCTTCTGAGCGCACAAATGACGCATCGTTAACTCGAATATAGCCCTCGGCCAATGCCTCATCTGAGGTGGTCATAAAAGCAGTAAAACCGCCATCTTGGCTTGGCTCTTCGGTGTTGCTCATAATGGCATTCGCCCTTAGCAGCTCGCTAAGGCTGTAAGTCTTGAACTTGTCAAAAAGCTCCGGCTTCAACTCTTCTATGCCATTGATGGCAAACATCACGTTCATAGCAGCTGCGTGGATCTCTTTAGCCCATTCAATGGTCATAGTGGCTGTAGAGAGGGATAGGGCGCTTACTGACACATAACCGGCCTTATCGGTTATATAAGCAGCGGGTTCGCCGCCTGCGTCAGTTGATAGCGATTTGATGGTATGGCCGAAGCTTGTAGGTTGGCCACCAACAATGCTGTGATAGTTGACCTTATCACCGACGTAAAGAGAATTGCTCATAGTGAGCCCCGAAGTGAATACCGACATGCTAAATACCTCCTGCCAAGTCATACTGGGCAAGCTCACGCTCAAGCGCTATACGTTCTCTTTCTTCATCAATGCGCTTTAGTATTCGGGCTCTTTTTCTCTCTGAATCAGAGAGCTCATGTGGTTTTGATGGTGGGGCACCTTCCTTGCGAATAACAATAGGTTTGCCTTGGTGGGGCTTTTTCTTAACTGGCTGCTTGGCTTTTTTAGTAACGGATGGTTGGTGCTTCTTGTATTCTTTTCGCACGCAACCGCAGCCGGTGACAACGCCCAAGTTTGGTGCGCCAACGCTTTTCTTTAAACCGCAAACGCACTGGCATTTATACTGGCGAACTCCACGATTGTTAGTTCCTAGATCTTCTAAAACAGTCCAGTTTTTATATCTTTCACCTATTTTTATATCTGCAACTTTCATGACTCATAATCTCCAAATTACAAAAGCAAGTCCCATTTAACATATACACATCATGTTAGGATGTCGTGTTAGGATGAAACTATAGATCATGGAATCTGAAATAGCTATAGATAATTCCACTTATCTATAGCTATTTATGAAAATGAGCACTTGTATCAATCTCGAACAATTATTTTTATGCGGTGCTGTCGAAATAACCAGTATGTTAAATCTTTGCTAATAGTGTAATAATTACCCGATATAGGACAAAACTATTACCCTGTCAAAAAGCAAAGTGGCACAAACGTTGAATAAGAATACTCCGTCAAAATTAATCGAGTTATGGATAAGCGCTAGCCTGCGCCCCTCTACTCTGTTTACAAAAAGGAGCTACCTTATGAAAACACTTAAATTGGCCGCTTTGGCTATGACTTGTCTATCGGTTAGCGCAATGGCCGCAACCCCCGCTGTAGAGAAAGAAACTGACGTTTCGTGCTTTGCGGAAAGCTCGGCTCAACGTGGTGGCGGCATGCTCCCGCCCGACCTAGATGTTAAGCGTGGCGGCGGCATGCTCCCACCAGACGGTAAAAAGAAAGAAAACTAAAACCTCTCAAAATGTAGAAAAAGTTTCGTTTTTACTGCGAATATGCAGGTTTTATTGATAGAATCCCCTTAACGTTTGTGAGGGGATTTTTTTTATGGATGAGTTGTTAAGCGATATAGCGCTGCTTTTTTCAACTACAGAAACAAGTTTGGGGTGGGATCACTCAATCGCTAGCTACCTCTCAGATCACGGCTTTACCCTGTCCCTAGGTCTGTTCCTTGTCTACACTATCTTCTGCTCTACACTCGAAGTGAAACACTCAAACAACAGTGGCGAGCGCTCAATAAGTGGATACCTGTCATCATTAAGCTCCGACTCATGCTCGACAGTAATTTCAGCAACGATACTCTTTCTGAGCTATTTATTTTCCACGTTAAACTATCGAATTTTCACTTTCCTCCAAGGCAATATAGACAGCGAGAAGACTTGGGGTTCTGATGTTTACCTTTCCTATGTTCTGACAGACTCGCTTACTCTATTTGTAATTATCGGGCTGCATGCAGCATTTAGGGTTAAGTTCTCATTTATATCTCGCCGCATCGCACACATGATGATGTACTGCTCAGCGGCAAACATAGTATTCTATTTAGCCTTATACCTTTATGGCGAGCTAGAGATCATATCGTACTCATTCTACCTGCTCATAGCAGGTGTATACGTTATAGTAATCAACGCCTCTACGTGGGGAACCTTAGCTATAATCGTAAAACCTCAATTAGCACAAAGGCTGTGGTCAAAAGTTAAAGAGGTATTCACAACCAAGCTATTGCCAGCAGTAACGAAACAATCTGCGAGAGTAGGATAATGTCAGCACTCATACTATTTTCATTTCTTTATCTTTTCACGGTGCTAGCTTACATTAAGCGCGACTCACTTATTGTGGGTGTCAAAGCAAAGAGCTCAGTGAGTGAATTGTTAAGTGTGGCCGAAGCGGCCAAGGCCACAAATGATCCAGAAGAGAAGTTCGCGCTACTAAAACGGTATGATGAACTTAGCGCGAAATTAGCAGAAGAGCTCGCCTCTGATCAAACTAAAGCCAAGGTTGACGAAACTGTCTTCCACCAGCCATTTGATGAAATAGATGAAGTTGAAGAACCACCCAATAACGTAACATCTATATCGAGCTTTGCATCCAAGAAAAGAGCGTAACAAAAAGGCCAGCGTCATGCTGGCCTTTACTTATTCTACGGTAGGTAGCTAGATAGCCTAAACGGCTCGCTTATGCTCTTCCTCGCCTTCGCTATCTACTTGCTCACCGACATCGATGTTAAGCTCGCTCTTTATTTCTTCTAAGAATCTGCGTAGTGCCGTTTCCATACCTGCAGCTGATGAGTATAGGTCAAAGCGGTTGCCCTCAAAAATGGCATGCCTTAACTTGCTGGCCATGGTATCCCAGTCTGCCTCGCTAACCCTTAGCTTTGGCTTCTCACCAAATATCAAATAATCCAGCGCCGCCCCTGTGTCTAGGTGGCATTTTACAGCCGGATAAAACGGCAACTTAGGTCTGCTAGACCAGCCATCAATTGTCGATACCTTACCACTCATTCCTAGCTTATCAGCTAAGTCTTGATTCCGTTCGATACCGTATGACTCGCGAATACGCTTCAATACAGCCTTAACCCACTCCCTGCGTTCCTCTTCGGGCAAGCTCTTAAACAGACGCTCATCCGGCAGCATAACTTCTACTGTGTTATCTTCCATTTTAAATAGCCTATCACTTGCAAATTACATACATAATATATCAAAAATTAGACATTATGAATAACAACCTTTCAATTTTTGAGAATATGTAAGACATATCTCACAACGCAAAGGTCTCCATCCTACATACAAACCTGCAAACCTGTTATTTTGCATTGCTGAGTTTATGAAACCCTGCAAAATGCACTTTTTTTCGTGCCATTCAGCCGCACTTCATGATAGATTGTTTCCTGACAATGCAACACAGTTTGCTAAATCGACTTTTGGACAACCGATATGCTGGCAGTACCACAAACACTAGAGATAAATAAAATGAACGCACCACTCTCCGTTCAATACCAGTTTGAGCACCTAATTGCTCAAAGCCAAGAGTTAACAGGTGAAATCTGTATAGACACAATACGTGCGGAACTATCCGCCCAGCACAAGCACATGAGCACCATTGAGCTAAATGAAGTCATGCAGGCAGTAGAGGAATACGTCAGTGAATATATCTAACAGAAACGAATTAGAATCGCTGGTGGCAGGCGCATTAATGAGCCTAGGCGTTATACTTGGCGGCGTGGGCCTTGGGTACCCTCCCCTTATTTTAGCAAACGCTATCCTTTTCATCGTGGCCAGCTACATAATCATCAGCACCACCAGCAAACTAAATAAAGTGTTCTGCTTCTTGCTGGGCAGCTTACCAACCGGCACATGCTTTTACTTCCTCCATGAATTTGCAGGTGACACATATTTGAAAATATCAGCTGTAGTCGTGGCCGGTGCATTGACTTACTTTATCGCTGATCGCCTCGCCAAAATGAGCTAGCCGAACCAATAAGAACACCAACCAACTAACCGGCTCTAGGGCCGGTTTTCATCCTAAAGAGATAATAAAAAGCTAATCCAGCCATACCTTTCAGCAATCAACGCAAAAACTTTTCCTTATCAAACATCGCAATTTATGAAAAAATCCCCAGTTGAAGACGCAAAATTTGTGCGTTATTAACTGGTTAAGGTACAGCGTGCGTTAATTGGCAGATAAGAACGGTATTGACATTTATTACAATAAAACCGTTACTTAGTAACCATGCACTGCCTAACAAATACTTTAGTTGGAAGTTTATGGAAACCCTAAAACTGTACGAGCAATTTAAAGAGCTTAAAAAAGACATCGAAGAGAAAGCACTCGAGCAAGCCGCCTACTATGAGAAAAGGGAAGACACCAAATGCCGGCCTTTGGTCGTTATTAAAGACGATGCCGAATTTGAGGTATGGAAAAACGCCATTGAACGGTTTAAAGAGCTAGCTAAAGCGCTGTGTGAAGGTGATCCAGTTAGATTTAAACCAAACGCCAAGATATTCAATCCTGCCCCGCTACTCTTAGACAACGTGTATAGATGCGAGATTAGAGAGTCCGATGCCATCAGCCAACGCAAAATCAAAAAGGAACTGATGGTGAAGAGAATGAAAAACCTCCTAGAGGCAGAAAAGTTCAAGTCCCACTCTTCCGGTGATCACTCTAAGATAGCCCTAATCCAAGAGCAGCTGGAACAAATGGAAAATGATGATGATGAGTTTTACCTTGTTAGAGCTGGTGGCTATAAAGACATTCGACTATTGATTCACTACAGCGAGAAGTATGAGGAACCGGAAAAATACAACCTTTCTTATACTGGCGCTTTCATTCGCCCCCAAAAGGGCAGAGAAAACAGCGTCCTCTCGCTCCCTCAAGAGTCCAGAATGCTAAATGGTCGAACGCCTAAGCTAGACTGGGCCGGTGTCAAAAGAATCGAGCACAGCATCGTTCAGCGGGGCATTGTATATAGCTACAACAGCTATGAGAACATGAAAAGAAGAGCCACAAAAAAGTAACTGGCCCTAATGGCCACCAGCCGGTGGCCACCCCCTACTCTTTATTCAATATATCCAGTTCTTCTTGCATAACATCCCCCATCATTTCGTCAGCCCATGAGCCGACCTTCCGGCGCTCTGCCTTCACGGATGCACTGATCTCTGTATTATGAGGAATATAGCGGACAAGATGCGCGAAACAGTAAGTATCCCACCTATCAGGTGAAGGAATGCCCATCTTTTCTCGCATGATCTCTTTGCTGTATATCTGGTACTGGCCCTTTTCATTGATTTTGTAAGGTATCTTACTAGCCTGCTCCTTGGTCTTGTCGCTTGGGTCAACCTTCATACGCCCATCTTTGACTGCCCTGTGCGCCATAACCGTAGCGTAGGCCCGTTCGTTGATATAGGTGATCTTATCCATATCACTGAACATAGTATCGCCCCAGTTAATACGCTGGACACGCAAACCCGCCTCTTCCATTATCTTAGCCGAGTCGCTGCCCACACCGCCGTTATCCACTCCCACCACGATATTAGGGTAGTTACTACTGTTTATGTATGCGGACACCTCGCGACCAAAGTCTATGGGGTCTATATCGCCGCCAAACTCCTTTATCGAGGTCGGCTTAAACTTTCGCTCCAAGCCATCACCGACAACCTTACCTATCAGCATAACTGACTTGTCTCGCCCATTACCAACGTCACACAGGGCCACCCAGCCCCAATTATCACCCAACTCTGGATTCGCGCTGGTGGCCTTTTCTATTTGCGTCATAGACGTTAAGAAACCGGCAAGCGTTTTAGGGAACTCCCCCCGCACTTTAATCATGTATTGCGGGGAATTTCGGCCTCCAAACTTATACGCCGCATCGAGCAGGTACTTAACCGTTACCCATGGGGAAAACTCTGAGTTAAATACAAGGGATGTCCACTTGCCTTTAGGGTTCTTCTGCTTACACAGGCGATGATGTGAGTCAAAGAAGCGGCCTACGTTGCGTGTAGGCTGTGACAGCATCAAAAACCGGTTATCTGTCTCTGTGCACGCCCCATCCATGATGTCGATTGCTTTATCAGATAGACCACTGGCCTCATCGACAATATAGAGCATGTGCTTGGCGTGCTCACCGGCAAGCGCTTCTTCATTACCTAAGCGATAACCTTTCGTTAATACACACCATACGCCCTTGCCATTTATTTCATGGAACTCTGTTTCTGTTAGGACAAAGTAAGGGCGAAGCCAAGGGAAGCGTTTGCACACTTCCTTCCAGTTCATTTTGACGTATTTAAATACTGCAGCCCGAACCTGAGCTATTTTGTTCGCAACGAGAATGACACGCGCATTAGGGTGAAAGAACATAAACAGCATCGTGATAATGCTAGACATATCCGACTTACCAGTACCGTGACCTGATGACACGGAAGTAAAAGAGCCTGTTTTCTGCACCTCTTTTAAAAGCTTCTGCTGCTGGCGTGAAGGCATCTTACCGAACAGCTCGACACTCGCCCTTACCCAATTCTTTCTGTAGCGCTTACAAAAGTCTAAATAGCGCGGGTCTTGGTTAATACTTGGTTGTGCAAAGGGCATTATTCAATGACCTCAACAACGTCTTCACCTTCCTGATTATCAAGCTGAGCAATGGCCGCTTGGCGCTCTTCCATGAATGAGGTATCCCATTCCTCATTTTTAGTTTCAAATTCGTCCATCAGCGCATCCAGCTCTTCGGCTGTAATTTCAGGTAAGTCCGGCTTCTCTGGCTCACGCATTGCAATTTCTTTATTTGCCTCGGCCATAACTATGCTGGGTACCGGCAAACCTTGACGCTCAAAAAGATACGCCGCTTCAACGCCACTGAGTTCTTTCTCATCTTTGAATGCGATGAGCTGCTCGGTGAGCTCCATTTGTTCAACTTTTGTGAGCGGGTGAGCCTCGCGCTGCATGTAATAAAGGCGCTCTTCTTCAATCGCTATTTGCTGCTGCTTTTGCTGGAATTTCGCTAAAGCAGACTCTACTTTAGTCATGGGTTCAGAAGCCCCAAAGATGATGCGCGACTTTGCCTGAGATATAGGCATGACATTACCTAGGTCATCTTTCCAAGGCTGCTCATTGGCGTAGTCTTCTTCTAGCTTTTCTAATGCCTGCTGTTGGGTGCGATACATTTGCAGATAGCGAGCTGACATTAATTGCACTATCCCGCCAGTTTCGTTTAACAGGCCTGCCGCTTCTCGTATGTCTTCATCGACTTTGGCCAAGTCCATGTAGCCGCCATGTGTAGCGCCACTAAAGTTCAAACCTCCCACATTGCGCGCAGGCAAGCCCATCGTTTCACGCGAAGGGTAAGAGAGGCCATTTTTGTGATCGGGCTCTTCACTATTTTTTTTCTTTTTGCGACTTGCGCCAGTGAGGGGGTTTGTTTTTTCGCCCCCTCTACTCTTACCCCGCGCCGCTACTGGCCTGTCTGATTTGTTAGGCTTGCGTGATCGATCAGCCTTCTTAGGTGATCGATCACTTTTGGAGTGATCACCCTCGCGCTCTTTTTTAATTTTGTTTAAAGAGCGTCTAGCGCTGTTAACGTTCAAATTTTTGGCGCGTGCGAACTCAGCCATGCTAAGACTGGTGCTGTCTTTACAGGCTTCTACGTACTCATCATAAAGCGCATTCCAATCATTTTTGGACAAAACGACTTCCAATTACATCCTAACAAAACGTTTATATGCTACCGGTAAGAGATAACTCGATCACCAACTTTCAAGTGATCGATCACTAAATGACTTAACAAGCCCTTATAAAACAATTATATTGGGCATCATCAAAGGTGATTTTGTTGTCCTAACAAGAAATGAAAAAAGAGAGTAAAGCGGCTAAATTTAAGCGACTCAGAAGAGAGCAAGGTTTTAAATATCGCGGATACTGGTTATCAAAGGGTGCAATCGATGCGCTGAACCATACGCACAATAATCTGGTTGAAGAGGCGGCTAACTTGGATGGAACAGTCGATACCGCCATTCAGATTGTGGGAAGCTTAAGTAAAGAAGAGTTTGAACACCTTGTTAAGCGCGTTACTCGCTAAATGAGCGGCGCAGCACCTCCGATATTTCATCGTGCCATTGGTTGGGTGTTAAATCACTGTAAGCGGTCACTTTGACACCCCCAAGGCTAACATCGATGTAAGGTGACTCTAAATAAGTGCCGTCTAAGCGCTCTACACTAAATAGCTTAGCTGCCGAATCAAAATTAACCTTGCACCCAAACCGAGCTGCAATTTTAGCTAATTCGGCCTCAGTAACTCGCTCAGCGAGTTTTAACAATAGCGCCTGCCGATTGCTCGAGTTTTCTTTTAACACCGCTGACGGGCAATACAAGGTCGCATTATCTGTGTGCGAACCGGCCTCTTCCACAACGCCTAAGCCTAAAAACTTTTCTAGGTCTGATGGGCGGATTTGAGCAACAGGCTTTTCATCGCCAGTTGGCCACAAGTCCACTATCCAAACACCCTCAATTGCACTCTTGGAGCCTTTGGGACGAATCATGATATAACGATTGCTGGTACCCAATTCAGTCAGCTTGATTGCGAGGCCTTTCTGTCTTGGTGTTAACTTGTGAATATCCACTTATTTCTACCCTATTACTTAAGCTGTATATTTAAACAGTATCGAGCACTTTATAGCGAGTGCCAAACATTAATAGCTACACGCTGCTATGGTTCGCTAATTCTATCGATTATCTGTAGGCTTTTGAACTCCATAGCAACCATCACTTCCACATATAGACCGACACCATAAGAACACCCACTCACCGCTTATCACCTTCAAGCAGTTCAGATAAGAAATTAATACGCATACTACCAGCAAGCCGTAGCTCAGCTGTTTCATGCAAAAAGAACTCGTTGGCCAACTCATCATCTGTAAGCTCACCAGAAGGAAGCGTAGCGCGAATGTGGCATACTTTACTGATTAGCTCATGACTTCCTTCATATTTGCGCAAAACAGCCTGAGAGAGCCACCTGAGGCGCTCTTTAGCAGCGGTATAAACGCCAATACTCATTAGCTCACTTGGCAGCGTTTGCTTAAGTAACTCAGCCAATTCCTTATCACGCCAATGACCACCAGCAAGAGTATCTCTACTTTTTGAATAATCACCGCCGTATGGCTGCTCAAGCCCAGCTTGTTGCCATCGGTTAAAAGGTGTCGGTTTGACTTGTTCACTCATTTTCAGCAACCCACGTAAGAAAAATAAAAAGCCCCACAAAGGCAAGCAAATACAGGCCATCTGCCATACCTTCAACAATTATCAATATTGAATAAGCGCCTTTCATTACCGCTGCAACGCCTTTC
Source organism: Pseudoalteromonas sp. MM17-2 (assembly GCF_022347945.1). Classification (NCBI taxonomy): domain Bacteria; kingdom Pseudomonadati; phylum Pseudomonadota; class Gammaproteobacteria; order Alteromonadales; family Pseudoalteromonadaceae; genus Pseudoalteromonas; species Pseudoalteromonas sp. MM17-2. The sequence continues at coordinate 14,646 of NZ_JAKRFV010000019.1, forward strand.
GGCACTCGTTTAGATGCTCTTCATCCGCTTCTGACCATGAGCAAGGGTGCGTGGTTCTGTACCACTCCAAACCATTTATTGAGCGTTCTAGCAGCTCCACCAGCTTTGGTTGGTTATTCCAGCGCTTTTCCATTTCATGACCAAGCTTTTTCTTCTGCTCAAACGGTAGAGAGTTATTATTAATATCTGCAATAGCAATGTTTGGCCCAGCATCCCCATTGGCCCTCAGGCACAAATCTACTGCGGCATAATGCGGCTTGCTAGGAACGCAAACAAACTCTGTCTCATCCATATCTATAGAGCCGTTAAATACAGCCCCGCTAAAAATTAATTCATTAGTCATTATTTTTCCTTCGCTGTATTTACTGCCTCATCATAGCGCTGAGCTAATACAGCGATAACAGCTAATGCAATAAGTGATTTTTTGTATCTCATCTAAGCCCTACCCCTTTACTGCTTCTTCAAAGCTACGGTCTGTTTTGGCTATCAATCTATCTATTAGATCCTTCTCGCTCACTTGGCTTCTTCCTTTTCAATGCGGTAAGTGGCTGTTGAAGCTTTTACAGAGTGCTGAATGACAAATTGCTCGCTGCACTTATCACAACTGCGCATAGCCTTGCTGAACGTGTCAAAGGCCTCTTCTATTTTTGATGTGTTTTCTGCCCCGCACTCAGGGCATTTGTAGGTGGTTTCTATCACTTCTAACCCTCCAGTAAGGGTAAGCTGTCTATGTATTTGAGAAGCTTGTGTCTAAAGTCTTGCTCATCGGTGCCGTGAATCTCTATCTCCCATTCGCCAGCCTCGCCATTCTCAAAGTAAACATCGCCGGTACCATCAGGCTTTAAGTGGATAAATGCGTAACCTGCGGGAGTTTCCCACTCTTCTTCTTTGCAGCCGCAATGCTCATCAAAGCTTGATTTAAGTAACCGGCAATCATCAAATCCCGATGGTATGCGTTCAACCTTATGCACGACACAGTACCGGTCTTTATCAAAGTTCGCTGCGGCTGCTTTCTCGCCAGCTGCAAACACCTCGCTCGCCTCTGCAGTTGCATGAAACGCTTGCCACGTTATTCTGAACTTCCCGAACTGGCCGGTGCACTCAGTCATTAAATGGCCCCTTTCACAGGTGCTTTGCTGCGCTTGCTATACCATTTAGCCATTACTTGTTGTTACCTCTTGGCCGTTTTCATCCACATTTATGACGGGAACATCTGACCACTCAGTAACATAGCTACCATCATCGTCTTGGTGCTTTACCTGTCGCGCTGTTTGAAGCTTTATATAGCCATCAGGGTAGCTAACCACTCTCAAGTCAACGATTGGCGGCAGCACCTCTACATACTCCAACTTTGCATTGAACGTCTTACCGTCAAGTTTTCCTAAAATTACTTCTAAGTTATCTTTGTCACTCACTGGTTCTGACTCCTACAAACTCATAATTCCATGGTCGAGATTCGCATTGCCTTAAAAGACCACCAGCAAGCGCCCTTTCTATTAATCTAAAAGCTTGGTTATAGCTAAACCTTAAGAGGCGTTGAATGCGAGAAACACCAAAGACACCATTTAGCTGGCCATCTTCATGCAACTTCTTAAGCTGCTCTAATTCCGTATCTTCTAGTCGTTTATCTAGGGCGCTACTGTGTAAATCACTCATCACTTGTTTTGCTCGCTTTGATTGGCACAAGTATGCGCTTGCAGCTCTCTACTTTATTTGCCTTTTCGCAAGCTGACTTTTGTTGATAATCACCCCACATTGCAAAACCTAAAACAGCCGCAACAGCCAAATTGATTACACCGTTAGTTAACCGACTAAATAACTTATACTTGCGAGTTTCAGTCAAAATACGAACTGCTTGTTCGCAAGCCTCGCAACTCTCATTGGTTTTTGTTTTGTTTTCGTTAGTCATTATTTACCTCATGTGTTGTAAGCCACTTGAAGATAAGCCTTACCTCTTGGGAATGCCTTTCTTACCTTGCGGTCTAAGTGGTGAGTTTTTAAAAGCCTGTGCAATTGATTGTGTCTAATTGCTTCTAGTTGAGCGCGTAGCGTTATGCCTTTGCGCTTTTTGAATAAGTGAGCTTGATGATTGAACTTGGAGCGTATGGCCATCCAATGCTTATCGCACTTATCTAAAGACTCCACTACAAAGAGCCCTTTATTGGTGCTTTACCGCTATCTACCAGCTCTTTAACTTCATGAGCAAGAGGGTGTTCTTTTAGCGGTGTAGGCTCATTGTTTTTATTCTCTAGCGTCAAATAACCCTCTTCGGGGTATTCAGTGACGCAAATAGCCATCCCTTCATAAACGTGACTGTCATCCATTTGGACGCGCACGTTTTCGTGAAGCGTGTACTCAGTGTTTAAAAAGTCTTCCAGTTCAAGTCCTGAAAAGGTCTTGTCTTCATCTACAACTATGCCAGCCATAGAGCACATAGAAAGCAATTGCTTGGTGTCAAAGGTGATTGATTTACTCATCGTAAACATCCTTCCAAAATTGGGTTTAAATTGCCTACCGCTTTACTCGCCTCATCTACGAATGCGATTAACGGCTTCTTACGCTCTACCGGTCTAAAGCAAGGCTCAGATATTGGTTCAGGGTGAGTATCGAAGTTAACGCCGTGCTCTCTTAGTGCCTTAACCCATTGCTCTATTACTGCCGGTGAGCAGTGAGCGATAGCATCAGACCAAGTAGGGTTCCGCTCATGTTCTAACTTAAAGCGAACCTGATAAAACATAGAATCTCGGTTGTGTGGCTGATCACTGTCATGCTTAACCCCGCACTGCTGGCATTTATCCGCTGGTGGCGGTAATAGGTTCGCTGTAGTGAATTTCTTAGTTTCTACGTTCATTTGCTCTATCCTGACAATGCTTCAATACTTTTTCTAAGCTATGGCGAGCTTCATCTACCGCTATCGTTGCTTGAGTTAGCTGGTGGCTGTTGTAAGCCTCCAAATCGCGCTTATCGTCTTCACTGGTACGGGGCTTGCCCCAAACGTCCCATGGAAAAACAAGCAAGGATTTTAGTGGCCACACAGTCGCTCGGTAGCAGCCAACGACTGCCACCCTTGAAAGCTCAATGATCAAGCAAAGCAGATTTAAACTGATGGTAATAACAAGTATTAAAGGTGAGCATAAGACGCATAGAAAGCGGCGAACACAATCATTCTTGATGTAACCTATGTACATTGGCGTTAGCGCTGTGCCGGTGCCTGTCTTTCTTAATTTAATCATTGATTGTTTTCCCCTAGACCTAGCCACTTTTCATCTAGCTTGCTTTGACTTAACTCTTGGCCAGCTTCTAGATTCCAGTAAGCAACAATTGCCTTTACCATTTCCTCGGCACCTTTTATGGCTGTGCAGTAGTAACCCTGATCACTCAACAGCTTGAGTATTTTTTTCTGTGTATCCTGTAGCGTGCCGGTTTCCGTTTTTAGCTCGAAGCGAGCGCCGTGATAAACCCCCTTTGGCGCATCTAAAATGATGTCGGGGTATCCCTTTTTTTGGCCCTCAGCTTGCATCTTGGAAGCAGTCTTTTTAGAGCGCATTCCACCAGCCGGATATGAAGATAGGTAAGGGTAAATTTCAGGGTGAAAGTCATGAATACGATCAAACACTTCTACTTGCAAATAATGCTCTTCTTCACCACTGCGAAGGCTTGGGTCTTTCGCTAACCGAATCAGCGCTGCTCGATGCACCGAAATAGCACCGGCCTTTACAGCCTGGGCTATCTTACTCACCCCCTTCCGCTTTTTTCCGCATAGGCTGCTACTGGATGAGAAGCCCTTACCAGCGCTGTAGTTGGCAAATTGCTGTTCAGTCATTCTGAGGGACATTAGGATCACCCAACTCAGTAAATAAGCTTTGGACTAAGATAGACACCTCGCTAGCCCCTAAATAGAAATCAGCGTCTAGCTTTGCGGCCATATCTTCCTTGGGGATGTCGGCGTTCTCTTCCTTAAGGACATCGGAAAACGTGATACGCTTTATCATGCCATCAGCACTTAACTTGAAGTCTATTCGCTCATCGAAGCTGAGCGACAGCTGATCTACCTCACACCCTTCATCAAATAGCGTTGTAAGGTGCTCTGAATCAGGCTGATAGCCTTTCGATTTAACAACCCCATCATCTACTGGTGATGAAAGGTGAATCTCGCTGCCGAACACAAACTTTTCAGGGGCTTTATCCATGGCCCAATTGCGCATGTACATGGACAAATCATAATTAGAAAAGGCAGGTACCACAGGAAGAGTGCCTAGCGACTTGCGTAGAAGAGCAAGCGCGTTTTCTGCTCTGCTGAATGATGTGGTGTTTACCGCTAAGTATCCTTGTTTTAAATCGATAAATAGGTACGTTAGAGTGCTTTTAGTGAATGCCTGCTGCACCAATTGATGCAGTGTACTTTCTTTAATATCATCGCGTTCCTTTCTGCTAACTCGGCGCGCTTCTTTTTGTTCTACTTCCTCGACCTTTGATTGAACAATCTCGTTTACTGCCGCAGCCGGTAATATTTTTTCTTCGGCTTTTGCACAAAGCAAGATGAAACCATTGGAGAAATGGGAAAGGGTTTGACCATGCTTACCTAGCGCATTTGCCCAGCCGAATGTACGAAAGTCTTGTGGTGCGCACTTTCTAAATAAGTCCTGAGTTAATGCTTCCTCCATTTCCTCTTGTTGATAATCAACGCTTTCTTTGAAGTTATATAAAGCTATGTTATTGAAAAACATTGTATTTCCTTAATCCTCAACTGTTGAGGTTTTTGTTTTCATCAGTAAAAGCGCGGCGAATTAGGTATACAACGAACACGCAACTACATGCCGCGAACGAAATGGCCGCAAAGTTCCCTGCATAGGCATTAATCACAACCAGTGAGGGGAATGCTAGATTTAAGAAAAAGCCGAGCACCACAATCACAACAACACTCTCTTTGAGAGACTTAAGCCGTGACTTGGCTTTAGTTCGAGATTTCATACAGGTTCCCCCTCTTAATGATTAAACCTTTAGACATACCGTGATTAATGATGCGCTTTGCCTGCGACTCTGTAGCTTCCGCCTCGGTAGATGACAGAATCCATTGAACTCTTGCTAGCCCGAATGGGGCGCTTGGTAGTGAGGTCAATAGCTTTTTCAAAGTCTCATCCAAGTAGCACATAGTATTAGCGCCTTGTTGGGATGCGTTTTTTTGGCCGAGCAATACTCAACTCTTTGCATTTTTCTCGAAGGGTTTTTGCGCCAAACTCCATTCGCGTGGCAATTTGCTCTATTGATAAGCCCTCTCCTATTAGGGTTCGCAACAGCTGATCATGAACTTCCGGCTTCCAACGCGCAGCTACGCTACTGGGGTGAGGCGAGCTTTCCTGACGCTCACGGCTTTTTCTGAGTCGGGTCGCATACTTATAAATAGTTCCATCCGGTCTATCCAATTTAATGGCCATCTGTCGGCAACTCATTGAGTCCAAGTTATCCCTGATATACTTTTTCTCTTGCTCGGTTAAGCCTCTGTGCGCCGCTGGCGCGATACCTAATGCCATCATTTCAATCATTGTTACTTGCCTGTTTGTTTTCATAGAAGGCCTGCGTTGAGCGCGGTAAGCCGGTTTCTTGTTTGATCACTTCTCGAGTGAACCCGACTGAGCGAAGCTCCAAAGCAAGCTTGATATTGGCTTTCGAGTGAGTTTCTTTTTTTAGCGAAATATTGTTTTTTGCGCAGTAACGTCTAATCTGGCTGGCGGACTGCCCCCGCTCTAACCTCTTGGCTATTTCTTCTGACGTTAATACGCCGACAAAGCTTTTTATTAGCGCTATTTCGCTTTCAAAGAACTCAGGCACGTTTTAGTCTCTCTCTTTTACCCTTGGCTAATCGTTTACGCTTTTCATGCACACCCCTAAAGCCCTGCGGTATCGATTTGTATTCGATGCCCTGACTTTCGAAATAACGAATTAACCGATACAGCGAACGCTTGCTTAAACCAATGCTTTCGCTAAAGCTATCTAATGAACTCCGAAGGCAAGCATCCATATAGATAAAATCTAATGTCTGCTCTGCCTGAGAGGCGTTAATTGGCGCGCTTTTTTTGACGCTATTAAGCACTTCTAGTGCGCTAACAATTAGTTTCTCTCTGCTTTTTAATGTCATTTTCCACTTTTCATAGACTTTGCCCTTTTTGCTTTTTTTCCTTTGTTCAGTAGTGTGCGCAGTGGGGACTCAAGCGCTTTTAAACGCTTATGTATTTGCTGGATGTTTGTGACCGTAGCGATGATTTTTTCATCTTCGCTAACACCCAGCTTTTTCTCTAAAAAGTCAGCGCGTGCGAATGCGTTACACATAGAGCGTTTGAACTCTTTTGGAGAAAAATTCTTGATGTGATCAATTATTTGGTCGTAAAGGTGCTCTGGTGGGCATACGCGCCCTTCGAGCTCTCGAATTATACGGTCTACATTTTGGTCTTTTTCTCGCTCATCATGCTCAAAAGCAGGCATAACTATTAACCGGTCATTACCAGAGTGGCCAGCGTCACTTAAAGCTACCATGCAACCAAAACCGCATGGTGAGAACCAATAAAACAGCGCCGTATCTTCTTGAATGGGCTCTTTACCTTTACTATTTACGATATTCTTTTGGTCAATCATGCACACTCGAAGTTCACCATGCTCCGTGGCCAACATTGGTGCGGTAGAGTGCGCGTTAACATAAAGAGATAAAATGCGATTTTTTTCATCTAAAGCCTCGATGACATCGACAGCTTGTTTAGAGTCAACACGCATTGATTCGACTGTTTCTAGGGCGTCTTTAACCTGCCCATTCATATCCTTAAGCAGAGCGTTTTTACTTTCAACGTCCGCCTTGTAGGCACTAATCACTCTCTTGGATTCGGCAAGATCTTTTTCTAGCTTGTTTTGCCTGCCCAAGTTTCCAGTTGTAGAACGCTGTGCATTTTCCAATTGTGCGGTTAAGTTCTTGGTCTTCTCTCTGGCCACTCGCAACTGAGCGCTCAACGAGTCGCAATCAACTTTGTATTTACCGATTACCTCTTTAGCAGAATCAAGCTCATGACTTACAGCCACCAGCTTAGAAGCTTCTTGTGTCAAACTATCCACTCGGCGCTTACACTCACTCAGCTCTTTTGTGAGCTCAGTATTTAACGCCTCTAATGACTCAAGCTCAGCCAAGCGAGGTTTTAACTCGGTTAACTCACTGCGTGCTGACGCCACTGAAAGCTTAAGAGTCGTCTGGTCTTGTAGCTCGGCCCGAACCTCACTAATCTCGGGATTTTTATCAACCACCAGCGACTTATAAATTCTCAACTCGCTAGCTAGCTCATTTTTTGTATGCTCAGCCTTGTTAAGTTCTTCTAGGTAGTAAACAGCTGTTTTCTCACACAGAGTTTCCCAGTCTATATGACCTTCATTGAATAGTTTGGCGATGTGTGATGGTGCTTTTAAAACACTATCGGTATTAATTTGCTCTGCTGCTGACATTGTACTTGTCCTACTTCTTGTTACTTAGCGCGTTGTTTGCGTTGCTTGCTTTCCGCTAACACGAACTTTCTCCGTGCCGAGTCTGCTTGCCTATATTCTTCGATTAGGTTGCGAGGTTGGTGTAAAACCCCCTCAGTTCTAAGTCGCATTACTGAAAAATCTATATACATGGTTGGGTGCGTATTATTGGGTTCAATGACAATAAACGCGCTGCCAAAATTAACTTGGTTGAGTATTGTTTTGCCGTCCGGCAGGTAATAGCTATAGCGCCTGTCAGGTATAAATACCTTTGATGCAATACCGTGAATCATGGTTTGCCACCAAATTGTCTGCCGCTCGTAAGGAAGCATCATGACTACTGGTATTTTTGAACTCATAACGGTGTCGTAAGATTTCTGGATGAACTCAAACTTGTTATCAAATGGGGGGTTACACCATATAGCTTCTGAGCGGACACTTTGGCCATATCCATTATTCATCCATGAGGCTTGGCGCTTCTTAATATCACGGACACGCCTGCCCCAATCAATAACCAACGCATTCTCTTGCGGCCCGATGAAGTTTTCACACTTCGTTGTCTCAGGCTCGGCGGCAGCGTCTAGAATAAAGTGATAACCTGTGAGCTTTTTAACGTCCGAGAATGCTTCCCATAACGTAGCAAAGCGATTCTTATCTTTTTCGTGGGTAGAGCTCTTAACTAGAATTGCCATTAGTCTAACTTTCCTTTTGGTTCAAGCCCTCGCACTGTTAGTCCTTCCAAGGTCATGTGGTTGTCATCAGCTAACTTCACCAATTTTTGATAGCGCTTGAACTCCCCTTGCAAAGCCGAATAAGCCTTTCTTGCTTTATTCAAGCGTGCTGCTTGGTGTGCGATCACTTGATATGGGTCGGTGCAATCAAAGCCGCTCCCTAGGCAAGCTTTACACTCCTGCGGGAATACCTGCCCAAACACTCCGGTGCCGTCACAGCTCAAACATTTGGCAGGCTCTTGGCTGTTAATTTCGGGGCCGGTCTTCTCATTTGAACCAAAGAGCGCTGTTCGCTGGGCTCTCTTGAACTCATGATTTTGGGCCTTTTTGCTTTGGCTTCTATGGTCTTTACGCTTATTCATAACTAGCCGTATGTGCGAACTTCTAGCAAATCGACTGCATGTGCTTCGAGCATTGTTTTTCTGAGTGCTACTTGGTCAAGTGACAGGTACGTTCTCAGCATGGCTGCGTACCATGGCTTTAAAGAATTGTTAGGGTTATTAGTCACTCCATACCAAGTGCTCATGGTCATACCAAAGCACTTTATGAAAGGTTTTATTGTTCCCCTACCACTTCCAAAAACACATGTTTTGAACTCTATTAAGTCCCGATTTGTAAGCTCTGATTTTCCCATTTAGACCTCCAAGCAACCATTTCATAAAATGCAAAATGCAGAACTGCAAAAGCTAAATCATGCAAAATGTGAGTAAATTCTAAATGCAAAAATACATCCTAACAAGTTTTATTTTTTAATTTTTGTGAATTACACCGCTGTTTTTTTTGATTGTTGCATAGTCCGCAAGCCTATAAACAAATGAAAAATATGATTTTTGGCCAAACCACTGTTCATCCTAACAGGATTGATCGACTTTAATGGATGGTGTTTAATGCTCAACAATGCAGATGGAGGTGATCAGTTATATCGAAGGATCATACTGGATCATTTACATTATTCGATCTATGATGCGTAGAAATAAGAAAAGCCAGCAAGGGTTGCTGGCTATAAGAAATTAAAAAGGTTGTCGATTTGACATAAATTTTAGACATAAAAAAACCGCAAACTTTTGGTCGAGGGCGCGGTTTCTTTACAAACTTAGATTTATATATTGCTTAGTTGCCTAAACAACTGACCGGCTTTTTTGTGCGCCAACACAAAATGCTGAGTCGTGTTTGATTTTAGCAGCAACTCGAGCCGTGTCAACTCGACTCTAAAAAAAGAGTCTAAAAAATGTGCGCTAATATCAGACATCACAACCAGCTTATACATCGTATTAGCTTGTTGATAGAATCGAGACTTATCAAAAAGAACGAAGGGGCCGTGCTATTGGCTCTAGCTTCACACTCAAACCCCAAGGGGTTATGCTTTCCCTCTCAAAGCAGATTAGCTCAAATTACTGGCTATAAACGTGAAACAGTCAATCGCTTGATAAAGCGGCTGGAGAGCAGGTTCATATCAAAAAATTCCAACCGAAAGCCTTTATCTGTAAATGGCAAAACTTATTACCCGAGAACTATCTATAAAATTTTTACCGGCACGATCACTAAAATGGTTAAGTCTGCGCTCGATAAGCTTTCGAACAGTGGCAAAAGTGATCACTCAGCTCCCCTTGAAAATGATCACACAAACAAACCTTCGGTTACTCAAGAAAACACTGTGAAACTATCGCCGAAGGGCTCTGTTCACAAGTTTGATTTAAAATTGATTGTAAAGAACGCCATAGAGCACCAGCGACAGCATATAAGCACGCTTAGACAAAGAAGCGCTAGAGCTTTAGGTTTGAAGCGCTGGCAGATAAAAATGGGGCTTAGAAAGCCTGACCATATTATTGAACGAGAAGAAAAGCGCCGGAAAAAGGTGCGCAAAGCTCACGAAGAGCAAGCCCATGCAAGAGCGCTATTTGATAAGCTTCAAACTAAACTAATAGCCTATCGCATTGAACCCTCAGCATTTACTTTAGATGACTTTAATGTGCTCGAGAGCCTGTTGATGAATAAAGCTTTGAACGCTAATTTAAACGCTTTGGCCCAACACAACTTAGACCTGTTCAAAGCAAAAAATAGTTAATCAAAATTAAGCATAGCGCTAGCCTTTTCTTCACCATTGTAACCTAGGAGAAGAAGATGGGATTTATTCAAATGTTTAAAGCGAATGCCATGCTCATCGTTGTTTTGGGGATTAGTCTCTTCATTGGCTATCAGCAATACAACATTAATTCACTTGAATCTGAATTGGTGACAGCCAACTCTAATCAGGAGATACTAAAGTCCGATGTCGAAACATTGGAGTCAAATACAACTACTTTAGAAACGGCCCTGACAAATGAGTCACTCGAGCGAGAAAATCTAAAAGCCGATTTTGAGCAGAGCAAGAAACAATTTGCTGACTTTCTTGTTAAGCAAAGTGAGCTTGAAGAAAACACATCAGAAGCGAAAAGAACCATTACTGAGGTAGCCAAAGAGTCTAATGAAACAGATTGTATTAATACTGATATGCCTAGCCGCATTATTCGGTTGTTCGACAACACCAACACACCAACCAAAACAAAAGATCATAGTGCAAACAAAATGGAAGTATTTGGAACTGGATTCATGGATGGTGAAAATAACTTCGCACCCAACACTGAACGGTTCAAAGTGGCGGGATTTGAGCGACCTAACAGTCGATTATGTGCAAGCCTTAAACCAGTGCAACTTACAAGTGAAGGCCATACAATCAAAGTATGAAAAAAAATCCTCAACCGTTGAGGATACAGTAAGTAATTGAAATAAGGCCGCTTTATGCGGCCTTATATGTTCTTGCTTTCTATTTGAAGCAAATCCTCAACCGTTGAGGATTTAGTTTTGCTTGAATGGATTTCCCGAGTCATTGAAGTTTATATAGTCATTGTTGTGGGTATGCTCACGGGTACTTTTGCCCTCAGTATTCACCATTAAATGGCCACCATCGTCACTTCCTAACGGTAGCGTTCTGGCTGCGTCAGTGAGAGACTCAAACATCAATTTTACTTCTGCTAGGTCTTCTTCTGACTCAAGTTTAGCGGCTTTTCTTTGCTGGTCACTCATCAGAACTGGTAAGCTTTCAATCGCTTCCATCATCAATTTAGAGCGCTCCTCTAAAGCCTCCTCTAAACGCTCATTTTCCGCTTTAAGTTCGCCCACCTCTTGCGTGTGTAATTGCGTGCGTTCTTCAAGCATTGATTCAAGCATGAGCGCTGTAAAGTGTGATTCTACCACTTCTGGTGATTCGGCTGGCTTACCGTTCCAGCTCTCTAATAGTAGCTGCGAGCTCTGCTCATCAATACCCGCTTTGTGTAAATTATCAAGCATCAGGCTATCAATTGACTCTGCTCCCACAGATTCCATCATAAGCGCCTGCTTTTCTTTTGATAGGTATGAAGGCACTTTGACGTAATCAAAACCACCAAAGCCAGTGATATTATTAGGGCTCCCCTGCGTAGCCCACGACCAACCACCGGCACCGGACGCTTCCATTGCATCAACAACGCGGCCCGGCTCAGTACCTATTAGCTGCTCACTGTGCGTTACATTACCTTCATCATCTACCGATAGCGCCACACAGTAACAAGCAGGCACTTGTTCAAGCACCACCGTCTTGCCGTTGATGGTAGCCACTTCTACCTCTTCGGGATTAAGTTTATTGGATAGTGCACGCTTGCCATGGCCGTAGTAGCCGAAGAGCTCACCATTTTTGAGTGCTTCTTGCGTCCTTGGGTGATCAATAATGCGCTTCACCGCTTTTAAAAGATAGGGCCGGTTATTATGCGTAGTCCGGCCATGCTCAAAGATATTAAATGTACTGGTTATAATGCGTAATTTCTTAGCCATGGTTAATCCTCTAGTTCATCACCTAGCATTAATTTATTGATTTCTTTCTTAGCGGCGCTTTGCGCTAACTCTTCTAAACGCACAGCGCTTTCAAACATGGCGTTATCCTGAGCTGCACCCGATTTGAGCTCGGCAAATATCTTAGCCGTGACCTCCTCGTCTAGCTGTAGCGCATCGGTATAGACCATCTTCTTGAATGTTTCTGATTTGGACATTGCACCGCCTTCAATCAAATCCATCACACCAGCGATAGACGTTGCATAATCCGAACGGCGCAACATTGCATCAGCTTGTTCCTGCTCAATGGCTGTATTAAGGGAGTGAAAGCTCACTTTGTACGGTCTATCTTTGCCTACGAAAGCTTTGCCGTATTTGTACACCAAATGAATATCCACCAGCCGGTGAATGCAGTTAACCATCCCTTGCCGGACGAGGTTCGCTCGAGTGGCCGCTTGAATTGAAGAGCGGAAAAATCCCCCATCCCCAAGTCCGCCTGACATTAAATCACCCCACCCTAATAGGCTGGCATCAATACCCAAAGATGAGCAACCTCGCTTAAGATGGAACATAATATCTTCGATATGCTGAATATCTGGGGAGCTTTGTTGCGTATCTGTGGTTATGCCATTTTTACCTCCCGCTGCAGGAATAAGTGTGTTGTAAATGGTGCTGATGACACCGCTTTTCTGTTTATTCCTCTCTGCTTTTTTTATGTCACCTTTTAGCTGCTTGCCTACCAGCTGTAGCTGCTGAGCTGCGGCAATCGGTGTTAACCCTTCCATCCCTACTGTAAGTAGCCTATGGATGATGCTGGCGTTGTGGCGGCTTGCTCTTAAGCTTCTGAGTCCATCCCGCATATCTAACCAAGGTTCAAATGCTCCGTGTAAAAGGCTGGTACCGTAGTTTTGTGTCTCTACCGGAAAGTTAAAGTGATGCTCATCGAAAAGGCTGTATGCTTTGCCCGTTAAGTTAACAGGCTCTTTGTGCATATTGGGACGCCAAAGTGGAATCTTAACCGGTGCTAAAACCCACGGTTTAGCTAGTTTTACCTGTGTCACTTCATTTTCGCGGAAGTTTTCATTTGTGAACCCAGCCAATTGCCCTCGGCGCTCATACTCACGAACGAACTTGGCGAGAGTGTAATAGCTGGACTCGATATTAACGATGCCTTTCCCTCGCTCACAGTAAGGGCGCAAGTAATGTGCTCCAAAGATGGAAGCCACTTTCATCCAGCTGGCCGCTTGCTCATTAAAAACAGCCCCTAACTCAGCGTTCAATTCAGCAACGATACCTTCGTTACTTTTATCAGTGGCCACCAAATTAATCGCTTTCTCTGTTCGGCTATCAACGCTAAGGGCGTGACTGAGGTGCATATCAATAGCTGAATCAAAGATAGGTTCTTCTGCCATCTCTTGATAGTAATCGAGCCTCTCTGCATGAGTGAGCTTGTTTAAGCTGACACGGTTATCAACAATAAAGCTGCTACCGATGCTCGTGCCTTCATCTTCTTTATTTTGAGAATTAAACGCCGAGCCACCCATACCACTATGCGGACTAACATCTAAAGGTATGTCATGACGCTCTGAATCACCTTGATCATATCCGACAAAGAGCTTCTTGAATTGGCTAGCTAAACCTTTTTCCTGTTCGCTCACAATTTATTTAACCGCTTTTCGACACATCGCTAGCATGATAGCGCTTGTCTAAAAGTGGAGTAATTTAATGACTCAATTAAACAGAGTGTTTAGCGCTGTTGCTAACGCTATGAGTGCAATAGAACTAGCAGATGTGCTAGGTGAGGCTGTTGAGCACAAGAATAATGTGTCCTTTGGTGTTGTCAATGCGACCAAGAAAAAGCGAAAAGAGGCTAACGCCGAAGCAATAACCATACTTGAGCGCGTTGGTACCGACCACACTCGCTTAACCGAAGAAGACAAGGATGTACTGCGTAAATATTCAGGCCTTGGCGGCATAGGCGGCTCAGTACACGAATACTACACACCGCAATTCATTGCTGAGGGCGTTTGGGACTTGTTGAAAGTCAACGGCCTAGAGAGCGGTAATGTGTGCGAACCAAGTGCCGGTGCAGGGGTTTTCAATGGCACAAAACCAAAGGGAGTGATCATCACTGGGAGTGAAATGGATGCCACCAGCAGCCAAATAAATCAACTTTTACACCCCGAAGATAAAATTTTTAACAAGACTTTTGAGCAACTATGTCAAAATGCCGAAGATCATAGTTTTGACGGTTTTACCGGCAACGTCCCTTTTAGCAAATCTCGCTCTACCGCTCATGACGATCCTGAGTATCAAAACATCAAACAAGCAGAGCGCTATTTCATCACTCGCATGATCGATAAAGTGAAGTATGGCGGTCTAATTTCCTGCGTGATACCAACTCAAATTATTGACCGTAAATCATGGGATAAGTGGCGAAAAGAGATTAGTTTAAAAGCCGAGTTTCTTGGCGCTCACCGACTGCCAGCAGGTGTTTTCAAAGACAATGGTACCGATGTTAGCACTGACGTTATTGTGCTACGCAAACACAGCGAAGAGCTTACAGAAACCATTGCCGGATTAGATGAGCAGGTGCTACTTGATGCCAATGTGATTTATACACCGTTTGTTGAAGGCCGCTATTTCAAAACCACTGAGGGGAAACGCTTTGTCCATGGCACAGTTGAGCAAGTCAAAGGGCAGTTTGGTTCGCTACAAGACGTAGTTAAAAAGGACAGCTCGTTTAGCCAACAAGGCATAAAAGAAAAGCTCTCACGTAAGTTTGATAGCCGTATCGACTATGAATCCTTGGCCATTGCTGAGCCTGTTATTCATAACTACATTGAAGGCGATGAGAAGAAAATCAACGGGCGTTGGCATAACTTTAAAGATGGCGAGTGGCAAGTAAAGGCATACCAGTCTGAGAGCGATACGGTAGACATCGAAAAGTACGGCGCATCGAGCGTTCAAGAAATTGGTGCGTTACTGCGTGGAGACACCACAGCCCTGCTCGATTACTCTTATGATCAAGTGCAGGCCATGATTGAAGACTATGAGTATTTGATTGGCGTTGATGACTCTCGCCGGATTTTAGACTTGTTCCAATTCGCCAACTCTAAAGAGCCTCAGTATCGTGAGCGCGTGCTGCGCGGTTCAATTATCGGTGATAGCATCATAGACCTTCAAAACCAAGCTACGCAAATGCGCCGTGTACCAACTGCACTGGCCGCGCAGCTGCGTGAGCGAGTATCAGAAGAAATTGAACGCTATGGGATCACTGCTGCAGACAAGAAAATAGCTAACTTTGCCGGTACTAACTCAAACCCATGGAATGCGTTTGCCAATGCAACAGACACCACCGGCGATTTATCAGACTTACTAAAAGGCTCACTGGATGTGGGAGAAACGCTGGCATTTGATACAAATGATGCGAGCCAAGTAATCACGCACCTTCACAATCAATTTGACCTGAATCCCGTTCCTTTTGATGAGTTTGAAAAGCTTTATACTGGCCCTGACAAGCCTAAGTCCCTCTCTGATGTTGCTATGCTTGATGGTGTAGCCATTACAGCTGATGGCGATTTAATGCCGTTTGACCGCGCCACCAGCGGCGATATTGTCAAAAAGGTTGCACGTATATCAAAAGCCCTTGGCCAAGAAACCGACCAAGCAATTAAAGACAACTACGAGCGCCAACTAGCAGCGATTGAAGGTAAGAGAAAACGCAACAATGATAAAGAGATTGAATTTTCTCTTAACGCTAAATGGATTCCGCGAAAATACGTTACTGAATTTTTAGAAGACGCTGGTTACACCGACTTTAGTTACACCAAAGCCGTCGAAAATGCTGAGGGTGAAATTGAGATTGTTGAAGCCTACGAAGGCGAAGACGGTGTTTTTGTTGGTTATACGCAGCATAAAAATGGTAAGAAGCGTGCAAACAACGCGAACATAGCGTTTGAGCGCCAGTTAGAGAAACACTTAAATGGTCTACCAGTGCAGAGCAAAGATAGCTCAGCAGCCGCACGTTACAAAGACCGCATTAAAGTAATCGACCAACAATTTGCCGACTGGCTGCGCCAGCACACTGATATTGATGAAGTGACCGATAAATATAACGATGTATTTAACGGGCATATCCCATTTGAGCACAGCAATACAGACTTAGGCCTAACGGGTGTCTCTGAGAACGTGCAGCTGATGGACTATCAAAACTCAGGTATCCGCCGCATATCAGAAGACGGGCGCGGTATTCTTGCCGATGATACCGGCTTAGGTAAGACATTCTCAGCGCTTGGGCTAGTGGCCTATAATCGACAGCTAGGACGTTCCAAGCGTACTTGCATCGTGGTACCCAAAGCAGTACTCGAGAACTGGTACCATGAGATTGTGGCTTTTTATGGCCATAAGAATATGGGCTCTATCATCGTGCCTGCTATCCAAGCGGTCAAGGATAAGGGCGGCAACATCGAACAAGAACTTATCTTGGATGAAAACGGCAAGCCGAAGCTAAATCAGCACACCCAAAAAGAGCAGTACCGCGACAAAATCAAAGTGGTCACAAATGCGAAGGTGATCAAAGAAAAGCTTAGTAAAATCCCGCAATCTAATTTTGATGTGGTGGTGCTAACTAAAGAGCAATATGCAAAGTTGCCTATTCGCCCTGAATCAATTGCTGAGCACGTAAGCGAGCGTGTAAGCGCCGGTGCATTAAAAGGCAAAAAGTATGTGGCCAATGCGAAAACCTACCGCGAAGCACAAAAGAACGAATCATTTAAAGCCAAATACAATGATGTTGGTACCGCGAAATATGATGACGTTCCTTACTACGAAGATATGGGGTTTGATACTGTCATCGTTGATGAGGGCCACAATTACCGCAACAGCTACGCAGCCGGTTACAAGGCCTCTCGCTTAGCCTACTTACCAACTGCGCCAAGCTCAGACGTTGCCATTGATATGGCGCTTAAATCTGAATATTTGCGCCGCAAAAATGGTGGCCGTGGCACGGTATTACTTACAGCTACACCTACTGTTAATAGTCCGACTGACATTTACAACATGCTCTCTCTGGTATTGAGCCCCGATGAATGGTCGCAAATGGGTATTGTTGATGTTGATGATTTCATTGAGCTGTACGGCGAAGTGGAAAATGAAACCATTACTAAACTATCCGGCGCAGCGGAAGAGGTAGAGGCACTTGTAGGCTTCAAGAACTTAACCGGCCTGCGCAACTTATTTCACCGTTGGGTACTTAAGCGTAAAGCTAAAGACGTATCAGCTACGGTAAAAGTACCTGACTTGGTTGAAAGTAAAGTCGCTGTAGACCTGACAGAAGAGCAACAGCGTATCTATGAAGAACTGCGTGAGCGTGCAGACCAGCTTAACGAAAAGACGGTTGAAACGGATGTTACATTACCTAATGGTGAAGTAGTTAAAGCAGAGGTGCCAAACGGAGACACTATTTTTGGCATTATCCGCGATATGGATCGCGTTGCGACAGACATTGACCTCTACAATAAGACAATGACCTTTGTGCTACCTAAAGCCAAGGAAAAGGCCATCAATGAAGCCATAGCCAACCTACCAGAAACTCTCACTCTTGATGGCCGTATGGCCGATAAAGAAGGTGAGGATGCAGACGTTGAGAAATTCACTGTTGCGCACAATGCCGAAGTGAGCCACTCGGGTAATAGCATCGTGCTGGTGGTTCATGAAGCGTTTGAAGATGAAGTGATTGCGGCATTAACGAAGGCTGGTGTAAAAGAAAACACTATTTCTCACCCAGTCGCACCTAAGTATGCGCGTCTTATTGAGCTTATGCGTGAAGGCCTCAAGGACGGTAAACAGATTGTCTTTACCGAAGAGAAGACGCAACACAACAAGCTTAAACGCATGATAAGCCACCAGCTAGGTATTGATGCTAAGGAAGTTGGTATTATCAACGCTGACACTGTTGCCGGTAAAAAGAAAAAGGCGAGTGCTGATGACCAAGAAGCAGGCTTAGAGAAAATCGCTAATGCGTTTAATACCGGCGTACATCGAGTTCTAATCGCAAATAAAAAAGCCGAAGTGGGCGTAAATCTTCACCATGGCACGAGCGATCTATACCACTTAACACTACCTTGGACACCGGCAAGTATTGATCAGCGCAATGGCCGTGGAGCGCGTGTTGGTTCCAAGCGTGCAAATTTACGAGTGCACTATATGCTGGGCAAAGGGTCATTTGATGAGTACCGCTTATCTACCCTGATGCGCAAAAAGCAGTGGATGCACGAATTATTCACCTCTAACGATGAGAAGATGAAAAACGCTGATGCTGTGGCCGACAGTGAAGAAATGGGCTTGTTGCTTGCGCGTGATCCTGCTGAGCGTGCAGCGCGTGCAGAAGTGGCTAAAAAAGAGCGCGAAGCGAATATTAAGCGTGAGAAAAAACGTTTAGCCTTAGTTGATGTGGCCAACTACATCAAAGCAAGTCACGCGGTTAACACACCTATCAATGAACTAGAAAGCCAGCTCAAGAGTGCCCAAGAGAAACTCTCTACCATCAAAGGACGGATTGAACACTTAGAGATAAGCTTGCGCGAAAGCTCATCAGGGTTTTGGGATGATGACTGGCGAACTGAAATTAAAAATTTAAAACCGCAGGTTAAACCGCTTGAGCGCGATGTGCGCAAGCTCTCTCAGGCCATGAAAGCGCATGAAAAAGCAGGCAGCAAAAAACGCCAGCTCAAACCGCAAGTTGAAAAAGCTATTGCTGATGGTTTGATTGATGAAAAAGACATTATTGCTGATGCGCATAACTGCCTGTTCATAGATAACCGTATTTTGCGTGTGGGTGAGAAATATAACAATACCAAGTTGGCCGGTACCGTGCGAAACCCTCGTAAGGTAAAACGCATTGTGCAAATCACCTCTGTTGATGTCACTGTCAATACAGTGGAAGCCAAGGTGTTATTTACAACCGAAGAATATGGAAGCGAGAAAATAGGTGACACCGTTTCTCTAGACGCACAACTAATTGGGACAAAGACATCAGTTTCTAAAGATGAGCTTAGAATCAAAGCTGAGCTGCGTAGCCAGCAATCGATTAGTGGTGCTATGGGTTTGCTCGATGAGTCCCAGTTCAAGCATTACCTGAAAACTAAAGAGCTAGAGCTTAAATATGGTGAAACACACATAATTGCTCGAGGTAGCGAAGGCTTCGCGGTTAAATTCTACAAGGAACTGGAAGAAGGTTTCGAACCGGTATACCTTAGCCGTAGCAATGAAAGCCTAAAGAAAGAAATTGCTCAGTGGTTACTTGCTGACAATCAAAAGGCATTGAATAGCGAAGGCTACAACGCTAAAGAAAGCCTGATCTACCTCTTTGGTAATGACTACGTTGAAGCAGTACAAGCCTATGGTAACCAAGCAAGCGATGCGCAAATTCACGCGCTCATAGAGAAGTTCGAAAGCAGCTTAAGCGATGAGCAAGTACAGGGCATCAAAGATCAATATGTAAGCCGTAACTATAACGAGTTTTCAGCTCACTTCGAAGCAGAAAGAATCTATCGCAAGGGCTTTGAGGTGCCGCCTGAGTACGACAACATTAAACGTATTGAAGAACTACTCGAAAAGCGCTCAAAGGACAAAGCGAATGCCCTGATTGCTATTATTGACGCAGAGCGTGAGCGCAAGAACGAATTATTGCGCGCTAAAGTGGCCTCTGAATTTGGTAAGTCAATTGATGCAGTGAAAGAACGGATTGATTTCTTAGTTAGCTCTGAGCTGTTCAGTGGCTCTAGTGGTTTACGCGACAAGATTGAAAATGGGTTTACAGTCGAGGGGCAGAGTGCCTATCACTCTATGAGTGAAGATGATCGTTACTGTGCTTTGTATGCGGATATGAAGCGAATCGGCTTAACAAGTAGCTTGCGCGACAATATAAAAAATAGCGTCATCCAAACACTAACCAGTACCTATAGTTTCTCTGCTGGTGAGCGTGCGCGAGCTAAAGAGCGCTGGATTGATATGCTAATGGATGAGCCAAGCGAAGCGGATAAGGTGCATGCTGAGAAAGCTAGCGAAGTGGTTGAAAAGGCCGGAAGTTCAGACGGTGAAGCAGGCGGCGTTAAAATCATCGTAAACGCGAAAGAGATTAAAACCGAATCGCGCAAAGTGAAAATGCGTGGACGTTGGCGAACCCAGCGCGGCGCTCATCATGAGGCTGGCTCTGTTTACTGCTTACATGATCCTAAAGGCAAGGATGGCATGTTATTTAAGCGCAAGAATGAGCTCAAGGAATTGGCAGGGAAGGGCAATTATAGCTTTGCTACCGACTTAACGGATGACTATCCTGAAAGCTGGTGGTTTGTTAATGTCGATGCCGTTAAACTGGAAGACCTTAAGGCCTTGTTTGAGGAATAACTGAGAATGAAAGAAGCAATTAAATACAGCGCCGAAGACTTGGCCAGCACACTAGAGCAGGCGCATGAACAAGCCGGTGATAATGACTTTGTGAGTGAATACCTATCCGGTGTCACTCGCACGTTAATCGAAAGTCCTAGCCAATACCGAAGCTTTGGCGCGTACTGGTGGCCACTTAAAGAGCTTTTACTTGATAAAGGCATTTCGGTATTTGGTGATAATGTCGAAGCTGGAACACTTAGTCATTTTCGCTTAGAAACACCTGAGCTTGTTTGTTGCGCGGCATACGCCCACCAGCAAACCAAGCTGGCAGCAAACCAGCTTAAAAGTAGCGTTCATTTACTTGAGTTGGAAGGCGGTGAAACTGTGGAATATCTCTTACATGATGAGTACATGGAAGCGCTAGCACTACACAAAAGCATGAAGAAAAACTAAATCCTCAACAGTTGAGGATTTTAAAAATTTTAACTCTAGAGAGGGGGTTCCCTCTCTATTTCACACCCAAACTATGTTTCTGCATGCTCCATTTGCTCCCGTCCATTTCAGACATAAACATTTCATGCACCACCGCACACGCCTCAGGTTCGCCACTTAAAGCCATGGTTGCTGAACCACAATCATCGCAGGTTCCACTAAAAGCCAAATCTACGCCATCGACATCCTGGGTTGGTAAGATGGTATATGTTGATTTTGGTACTCGCCCACCGCACTCATTACATTTTATCTGCTCTGGTAATAGTTTGTTTAGGTTCTCAGCGTAAGCCTGTTTTGTCGCCCTATTACTTTCACACTGAGCCTTGGCAGCTTTCTTCTTCTCAGCTTTTTTCTTTGCAGCTCGCTTTTGTTGCTTTGTTAGTTTTGCCACTACATACCTCCTTTTACTTGGCTGACTCTATTTCTTTGACTTCAAAATGTCGGTTACATGGGGCTTGCGTTTTATTATATTGGCCAGTGCAATAAAACACCGTCTTATCTAACTGGACAACAAGAGGGGGGCTTGAACAGTCCACATGAGAGCAACGAATAGAATTTCCCTCTTCTGAATCTGAGAAAGTTTTACTTGCAAGCCTCTCGCTATACTCCATTTCTGTTACTGAATATTCCATTACATCTCTCTCATGTTAGGTGCGAGGATCATGGACTTGAGCGTGGAACTCTGCATCCATATCTTCATCGGCTGGGTCAGGTCTAGAGCCGTCCCACTCATTTTCACTATCAAAAATGTTTGTAGGGATGTCGGTGATCAGCTGGCCAACTTCCCAACCTTTTTCTTCGAGAACTTCTTGAGGTGTGCTTTGGGGAACGTAGAAATATAGGGAGTAAGGCATTTCCCCTGTAGAGCCTGTATTCTCATGGAATTCAACATCCATTTCGTTAACTTGCTCTTCCGTTAAATTAAAATAATCTGCCAGCGCTTTCATAAATCACCTATTTTGTACTTGTCGTCCCTTTAGAACGTACCAGTTTTAATAAGTGTTGTCACCGCTGGCAGCACCCATAGAATTGGGCTATTTACTTTCCTTTATGGCCGAAGCTAGCAAGTCTGCTTCTTTGTGGCGGCGCGTGCTATATCTGTCTCCAAAGTTTAGTAAATTCATGAGAGCCCCTTCCCAGTCACCAGTTGTTATTTGTCGCCAAAAGTTAGGTGTTCGAGTTGCTAAGGTGCCGTATTGAAATGCCACGCTTGCGATCACAGTTTGCTTTTTTGGGCAGAGTATAGCGAAAGAGCTACCGGTAGCTTCTAACCATTCGCTCTGTAGTTTCCTCAGGGCGTGGTATTTGGCGTATTGGTTTATGTGCCTTACTTGCACCTCTGAAACCTCAAGAGGCTCTTTAGAGAGCGCTTTCAGTGCCTTCTCGCCTTTTAGTCCACAGTAGGGGATGAGTTTTTCAGCCAAGCTCACTGGGAAATGCTTTTTGATGTTAGCTTCGCTTCGCTGCCCAAGATCAAAACCACATCCGATAGTTACACCCGACTTGCTATTTTCTGCATCGGGGACGTAGCCCTTTAGTGAATTGCCTTCTAGTTCTTCAATGAAATCAAAATCAACTGCGCTCATAGACGTTACCTTTTTTAGAAATATGAAGGCATTTTGTGGCTTATCTAAATATGGATTGAGGGCCAAGGATAAAAAAAAAAGCGGTTGCGCTTAACGCAACTTTAGGGTAGATTGAGTTATAACAAGTTATAACTACCAGCTAAACAACGCTTTACGGAGCAAAAAAGTAATGAAAAATTTTAATAACCCAGAATATGACTTCGAACAGCTAATGGAGCTAATTGCCAAAGAGTCGCCAACATTTGCCAGCATTCTTGAAGGTTTAGTGAAGGACACTGATGCCGAATACCCAACCAATGAAACATGGCTAGGGACACTCAAAAAAGACGGTAAACCACTTCAAGTGAAGCTAGCTATCACTCAAGAACAGCGTAATTTTATTGATGAGAATTAAGGGAACTGCAATGACATCGAATACTAATCAACAGAAAGTAAATGATATTGTTAAAGGTTTACTTGATGCACCTGAGAAAACCGCTTTTATCGCTATCAAAGGGAAGCAGGGAAAACATGATGTGTTTACCTTAATGATGCCACTAAGCGTTCTTGCTGAGCTTTTTGAAGCTGATGTGGGCGCTGCTTTCGAGCGTAGTCAGCGGCCAGTTAACAAAAAACGAGCGCTTGGCGTTACAAATTACATTAGAGAAAATTGTTCCAACTATGTACTCCCATCTTTGACTGCTTCAATAGAGGATTTCACACCAAGTCCAGCTCTAAACTTCGGCAGTATTTATAACGATGATGATTTTAAAACAGACACTTGCAGATTGGATGTTGATGGCTTTGATAGCGCTAATGTCGTGGCTTTGAATGTGCCAAAAACCTCTCGCTGGTGGTTCATCGATGGCCAGCATAGAGCGAGCAGGTAGGGCCATTAGTGGCTCCATTGACCGCTATTTCAGAATAAGTGACATCGAGTTTGATAAATCAAGTTGCTCAGGAAAAAGCCCCAAACGGTTTGCTTACAAACATTTGATCGATGCGTCATTGACGATGCTAAATTGTAAAATGGACGATGACGCTAGCGAAAAGGATATAAAGCGGCTGCGTGGCATGTGGGCTTTATTCACAAGTCTTTCGGTGTGGAGTGAAAATGACCTCAAAACGAGCCAGCAATTGCGAGAGAGTACGATAGTACCTCATGCCGTCTTTATCTCGGCTTTCGCTCTGGCGAGTAAGAGAATACGAGAAGACGGCGTGGAATTTGAATCTCTAGTAGAGGTCTTTGATAACGCCCTTGATTACTCCCGAGAGGCTGATTGCTGGGAAGGTCTTTGCATCATCGATGGTAAACTCACAAAGAACTCGAAAACAGTGTCCGCCACTGCTGAATATATCTATTCACAAATCAGCGATAGCAAAGAGTACCAAAAATTATTAGGTGGAAAGGCGTAAAGATAGAAGGAGCTGACATTTGGGTTGCCTGCAAGCCCTTAAAGTACGGAGAAGCCAAGACGGTTAATGTTCTAAAGCTACTCCCATTAATTAGATTGCAACCACAGTTAAATCAAACAGCTAGTAACGTTCTTATCAGGGCGTTATTAGCTGTCCATTAGCTCTTTTACTTTGGCCTTTTTGTCTTCCAACTCTGCGTTAAGCAGCTCATCCAAGTCGAACCCAACACTTACCAATTTAGCCGTCATTTCAGGCGTTAAGCTGCCGCCGTTAAACAGTCTTGTTATCGTACTTTTATCGACACCTGCGTCTGCGGCCAAGCTCGATCTTGAACGATTCAAGCGCTTTAATTCGGCTTCAAGGTACTTAGTTAACATACATACTCCAAATTGGGTGAACAGAAGGGATGATATTTCAATTTTACGTGTTGCACAACACGCAACTTTAAGTTATCTTTGTCTTGTGGTTGCGAGTTGCGCAACCAGCAAAAGGCAATTAACACTAATTAGGAGTCATTATGAAAACGACAGTAACCAATATTTGCAATCAAGAAACCAAGAAGAGCGGCATCAAGGGCTTCGTAAGCCATGGTAAAGGATTTGATGGTTTTGATGAGTACATTGCAAAACTAAAGGCGCAAGGGGTTGCTGCTCAGCAAGCTAAGCAGCAGTAAAGTAAAACGGCATACGTTTATACTTTGGCGTGGAAACCTAAGTTTGAATGTATGCCTTTATCATTTCAAGTTTTTATTTTTGTTACTTTAAATTGAGCACAGGAATTGGGAAGATGGAAGGTCAGGCTACTAAAGGTGAAGAATGAGCATAAGATTTCAAAAACGAGTCAAAGTATTACCTTTCCTTTGGCTCAACTTCTCAAAAACAAACTTCTCAGTAACTATAGGTGGTAAATTTCTAAAGCTAAACATTGGCCGTAAAGGGATCTGGTTTACCGGCTCTCTAGCTGGTAGTGGCATTTCATACCGAAAGAAGTTAAACAAAAAGCAGACACAAAAAAGCCCTAACGAGTAGGGCTGCTGTTTATTGGTTTAGTAGCTTGTAAATCTTTTCAGCTATTTTCGCATCGAGCTTGGATTCGTCTATCTCTATCTGAACTTTACCATTGCGCTTAACTGTTGTTTTTACACCTTCTGGCGCTTTAACTTTGCTCCATCGGGTTACTGGTGAAGTTGGCTTTTTCTTTGGCGGTTCCACCAGCTCAATAATGCTTTTTTCTAGGTCTTTACATTTAGCTTTGAGTGAATTTTTGTCATCTTCACCCGAAACCGAGACACGAAGCCCTGAGCTTATCGCTTGCTCAATACCTTTTCTAAACTGCTGAGGCGAGGCCTTGTGAGCTTTATTTGCTTTTCTTAGGAAAGAGTAAGAGATCATATCAAGGCTTGGGAAAAGGCTATACAGCTCGCTTGGGAGTGATGCAAAGCTAATGGCCTCTGACACCTTTCCTGTTGACACCTCAAAGATGGCGGCTAATTCATCATGCGTCACCTTCTCACCGGCACTTTTAGCCGCTGCTTGCTCTTCAATTAGCGTAAAACCAAGGTCTATCGTGGTGGGTTCTTGGTATGTATCCGAGGTTAAAGCAAAGCGGCGTTTCTCTTCATCCGTTAGCTTCTTATCTGTGGTGAGTATAACCAGCTCGCCATCATCAAGAAGAGACACTGCCTTTCTACGGCGCATACCAGCTAGAATTTCAACCTTGTCACCATCTGTCTGGCCTAGTACGGGTTGAGTGTTTCGGCCATCTTTTTGAATGCTAGGTAAAATATCAAGGACAGCACCCATGGAAAGGTGCATGCCGCTACGGCGGTTAAAGCGACACTTATATGTTTTTGTATTAACTTCCGAACTTGGCACCGTCACAATACGAAAAGTAATAGGCTCGCCTGTAACCGGTGAAGGAATCTCAATGGCCTCTTTACCCTTTAATGGCGGCAGCTTGTTTTTACCTCTTTTCGTTGTGTACATATCCATAGGTGTACTCATTACTTATACTCTCCCAAAAATAGATCTAACTCTCGGCTCACATCCTTAAGGCTCGCAACCGCTTTTTCTAGCTGCTTAGGTGGACATAGAGCGTCAGACTTGCGTATATCCAATACCGTCATTTTTTCTCTGGCTGCGCTCTCAAAAGCTGTCGAACGTTTGATTTGGTTATTTAGAAGCACTGAGCCCAATTCGTTATTCATAAGCCCTAGAGTAAAATCATCACGGCGGTGTTCATCATCGTAATTTGCCCCGACCACTTTAAACCACTCTAAGTTTTCGCCGCCTGATGGCAACTGTTGAAGCATATCTTTAAGCATCTTGAGCAAGCTTCGGGTTGCCTTCCAGTCCAACGTGTGAGGTGTGCAGGGGATTAGCAAGCCGTTACTCGCTTCCTGTGCTGACCAGACGAGCGGGTTCAGCTGAGGGGCCGTATCGATAATTATAAAGTCATAATCATCCCGAATAACATCAATAACACACTCTTTTAGCCGAGAAATATGCTTAATGACTCTCTCGCCGGTGCTTTTGTAATCCTCTGCATAAGCCATCCAAGCAGCGCTATTAAAGCGCTCATCAGTCGGGAACGCTGGCAGCACATCAAGGTTTGGTAAGTGGGTTTCAACCATTGCATTGCGAACAATGTCCTCATGGCTATAACCAGCGTTTATATACTCAGAGTAGAGTGACTCTGGTTCATCTTGGCCAAGCATCAAGTCTACAGCTGTCAAAATGTTATCGTCTTCTTCGGGGTTTATATTAGAGAACTGACTTTGCGAGCCTTGAGGGTCTAGATCGATAATAAGAACGCGCTTGCGCTCTCTTAAATCAAGGGCCAGCGCAGCGCTCAGGTTTATACCTGCCGTACTCTTGCCAGTTCCCCCTTTCAGGTTTTGATTGACGATTATTTGCGTTTTGCTATGAATATCTTTGTAGGCTGGGATGTTTAAATCATCCATGATCGCGTGGATATGGCGCAAAGTGTATCGATACTGATTTGATGTCTTTAGTACGCCATCGATAACACCGCGCTTTTCAGCATCTAGTATGTAATCTTTAAATGCAACGCGATTCATCCCAACAAGCTCTGCCGCCTTGGTAGCTGATAAAGAGTGATTCAGTATCAGCCGATCAATATCTTTGGCGCTTGTGATTGCAGCATTACTCTCAGTTTTGTTCTTTTTCGCATCCTCTTCATCTGTTCTAGTAATGCGCTCTACAACCATATCTAGTTGGTCAAAAATACTCATAACAATCCTTACTTGCAAATAGTGTTGTTATTTACAGCTTTTTTTGATTTTTCATAATAAGCTGTAATTTTCAGTAAGAATACACGCAAGCAGACTGGATCGCAAACTGCGTTTAGTTTCGAATATTTCAAGTGGTATCTGCTAGTAACGTTATAGGCGTGGCGATTCCAATACTGTGAGATTTCAAAAGCCTTTGAGCGCACTCATACAAATTTGTACTCTTATTCATGTTGCAAATAATAAATAGACAAATAAGTAACCACTTCCCAATCTCTCAAATTGAGACTATTATGAGTGCCACGTAAAATAAACAATCCAGCGATACAAAGTAAATGACAGCAGACGAATTTAAAGCATGGGCTAGAAAGCATGGTTTAAGCATCGAAGAAGCTGGCGCGGTGCTTGGTACATCGAGAGCGAACGCTTTTAAGTTTGCTAACGGATCGAGGCCAGTTAGCAAATCAGCTTATTACAATGCAGAAGCAATAGATTTATTGGACAAAGAAAAAAGTATCAAATTGATACAAAAAAGACTTGCCTAGTCTCAAAATGAGACTATAATAAAACTCAAGTTAAGAAATTAACTATTTTTTACTACCACGCAGGTAGCTTGTTAATTAAACATTATTTTAAGGAAATAAAATGGAAATTTCACAAGCAATAAATGAGGCTCAATCTTTAGAACAAGTTGTAGCTATTGTAAATGATGGTGGTACTTCACGTTTTGATCAAAACGAAATCGCAGCTCAGTACGCTTATGATGCTGCTGATGACGCTGGCTTTGGTCTTTCAAAGGCTAACATTGAGGCGCATCTAGATGTTTTGGTTGAAGCTGGCGCAGAGTTTGATTATTTGAAAGCGGTAGAACTGGCTACTGCGTCATAATAGTTAATTAACGGGGCTTTAAGCCCCTATTGGAATGACAGGAGCTTTTGTATGTCTACAGAGACAGAAATCAAAATTTATAAAGAAGCTCAGCAACTAGCTGTAACTCTAGCTGAGCAAGATGGGTGGGATGCGCAGGCTAGTTCATTCAATTCTCAGCACAAGAGTGTTCGCGTAAGAAGTTACTTTGCAAAAGCTTGTGAAATTTTACAGCATCTAAACGGGCATGAAATGTCCGACATTGTGGATGAGGTTGAAAGCCATATTGCTGAACAAGTTGAAAATTCAAAACAGCTTCTATCTCTACAGCAATTTTTAAACAGCGTTACCCTGCCAAATGATGAATGGCTATCACCAACTCAGGCTAAGCATCTAGCTAAAGAGCTTGTTGCCAACGGCTTTTGTTTAGAGAATTAACCATTGGAATACGAGGGAAGATCGATGGCTGCAACTAAAAAGCAGATAATAGATTTAGAGCGTTGCAACATTAATCTGGCCGCGCTCGGCAATATTCGGGAGCAGCTTGAAAAAGTCAGCCCCTCTGATGATGTCTTTTCAGAACATATTGTCAAAATTCATTCGATGATAGACGAAATGAGTGCAGATGAAATTTCATTGCGCGATGCGTATGTCGAAGAATTAACTAATTAACCAGCATTGGAATAGCAGATGCAGACAGCAAATCTATCAAAACTCAACGACTATGGATTTACATCCGATGATCTACCTGCTCGCATGGTCAAACTAATCAGTCATGAGGCGAACGAGCATGGCCGTGATGTTATACGTGAAGGTGACTACGAATTACTCATTAGTGACTCGGTTGAAATGCGCGAAGTTGGGCATGGCTGGATGGACACGAAAATGACGTTGAAGAACGTCAAATCTGGCGAGTCAATAGAGTTAACATTGACGTATGACCTATGGCCTGATGGGTGTATGGATGAGCCACGAATTTCAACAATTAATAGAAAACATTAAATTGGAAACAGAGCATGGCGATTAATCAGTCTCATATCATTGACTTGATACCTCAATTGATGAAAGACGAATACTTTCATCAATTACTAGCGCTGAGAACGCTTGCTGGTGTTGGTTGGGGCGTCAACTCCAAATTGTATCTATTAGTAGATGGCATTATAGAAATGCACAACGATTGTGAAGAGAGTGAATTTGTCATATTTGACGCAAAGAATATGACATACCAAAAGGCTACTCGATGCGACAATGGTTTTTTGAAAACAGCCTATAAAAATAAGCAAGGTGAGATAGTTTTAGAGTTTAATAA
Source organism: Pseudoalteromonas sp. MM17-2 (assembly GCF_022347945.1). Lineage (NCBI taxonomy): Bacteria > Pseudomonadati > Pseudomonadota > Gammaproteobacteria > Alteromonadales > Pseudoalteromonadaceae > Pseudoalteromonas > Pseudoalteromonas sp. MM17-2. Next base: position 44,007 of record NZ_JAKRFV010000019.1, read on the forward strand.
TCGCGGTTACTAAATATTGGAAAACGAGGCTCATTGTGGCGATTGAAAACAAAATCAAATTATCGAAGGCGTCTCAAAATTGGTTGAATAGAAAGCGTGATAATGCGGATGCTGACTACTTTGTGCCAATCGAAAGCGGTGTCTTTTATGAGAGCGATGTAGTGTCAAAAATTGCTGAGCTAGAGGGCGAAATAAAACGGCTGAAAAAGCTCAATAAAGTTTAGTTGGAATAAAGCGGAGTAAAGAAATTATGGCAAATATTAAAAGAATGCACTTCGCAAATGGCTGCTACGCTATCGATATCGGCCAAGTGCCTTTTAAATTAAAAGTGGAAGCCATCAAAAGAGCAGAGCACGGCGATTGGAAAACTCAATTAGTTCATGAAGAATTTATGGGAATGGAAGAGGGGCAATCAGGAGACGTGATAAAGGTGTTTGAAAACTTTGAAGGTATTTGGTGCCGAGTGAAACACCACAGAAGAACTAGCGACATATCTCCTTCTGATCTAATCGTGTTGGAATAAGGGGGCGAGTCATGGCAAAAGTAACTATAGATATTAACCTGCCAGCTGGTGTCACTAAAGAAGAGTTAGAACACTTTCTTAACTACAAGCTTTTAGGTCATGGCGGTACAGATGAAGTGCTTTCTAAATTTAAGTATGAAGAGCTAGACGTTAATTACTTTGATATTGAAATTAACGATTAGCAAAGGAAGAATCATGAGTAAGTCAGCAAACAAACACCTAACCCCCGTCATTGAAAAGGGAATACCTATACCGCCACCACCAAAGCCAAGAGCAAAGGATTCAGCCACAAGAATTAACTGGCCTTTCTCTGATATGGAGCATGGGGATAGCTTTTTAATACCCGCAATTCATGGCTCTAAAAAAGCCCATGCAGCGCTAGGCGCAATGAAAAGACGCAATCAGATAGAAGATGATTGCTCTTTGATTACACGCCTTGAGGGTGAATCTTATAGGGTGTGGTTTATTAAGAAAGTTTAGAAAAAGAAAAGTAACTCATTGGAATGTCAAAAACGAGGGATTTATGGCTACAGAATATGATGTTTGGTCAGATAATGACGGGCGTTTAAAAAGTGAGGTTGCTAGGAAATTATTTGTTGACGATATGGATGCTCCTTATCCTTTTCAAAAACATGAAATCCGAGTAACAGCGAAAAATGGAAATGATGCGATCAAGCAGTTCCGAAAAGCAAAAAATCAATAATTGGAATGACGATGGCTACAGAGGAATTCAACAATCTACCACCTGAACTGGAAAATGAACTAAACAAGGAAGTACAGGAGGTAGGATATAGCCGCTTCTGTGAATTCGCATTTGATGGTGATGCAACCGAAAAACTGAAAAGTGTGCTTTACGCAGAAGCTAAATACCCAGAGAAACTGTTGATCTCTGTATATGAATTTGAAGGCAACCTCATCGAGGTTGTAACTTCATTTGAAACTGACAACGAAACGGCAGAGTCATTCGCTACCCAAATGTGTACCGCAGAAGATCTCGCCAGATATAAATGCGATTAATAGTGGAATAAAGGAGCTTGTCATGGCTAGCAACAAAGAACAGAACATTAATTTTGAAATTAAAGATGAACAATTGGTTGTATCAATTGGTATCGAATCATTAAAGCGCTCGATAGAGCACGATGCTCCAGAAATAATTGTTACCGATAGCGGTCAAGCGGCAGTTGCCATTAAGCGTATAATTTCTAGTGAAGAGCAGGACGGTAGAACACCATTTCATAGCATGATTGCAGAGGCAGCTTATCGAGCGCTTGAGGATGGTGAGCTGGGCTTAGATGAAATCAATTATTAAGTGTTGGAAAAACAGGGGCGAAGGTATTAAGTATGTTGAGGTTAAGTACCAACGAGCTTTTATTTAAGCATGGAAACGCGGAAACTATGTCAGATTTTATGGAAGAAAATGACCTTTGGCCGGACACTCAAGGCAATGTGCTTCTATCTGATTACGTTTTAATTGCTTTATATAAAAAGTACTTACTTCCAAAAATTGAGTGTGAAATTAAATACGTTGTTATGAACCCTCCACACCATAACCCAATTCGAATAACGCATGTAGATGGAATCGAGATTGATTTGGATGCCGATTTTCATGACGGCATTGAATTGTCACCTGATTATGTGGAAATACCTAATGATGTAGTGATGGAAGAGTACGAAATTCAGCGTGAAGTAATAGCAAATATTTAGCAACGGAAAATGGAGTGCAGTCATGCCACAGGTTTACATAACTCAAAAAGAAGTTGAGGCGCTAGAGTTCTTGGTGGGTGTTGCGCATGGAGCTTCTGAGTCGGCAACTGATGAGGTTTTTTGCCGTGAGTATGATTCGGCAAGCGAGGCATATTCTTCATTAGAAAAAAAGATCAGTAAAGCTAAAGCAAAACAAAAAGGCCAAACTCAAATCAAACGCGTGCTGCGTCAAATTGGGTCTGAATAATAGTTGGAATACGAGAAATGACTAAACAAAAGGAACAACAGATTGTTGATAAATTTGAAAAAGATAGCTGGTATTGGTTGGAGAGTGAGTCAGGCGGCTACATCCCAGTTTACTTCAATGAGGAAAGTCAGTTCAGAATAGAGCGTGGTGTTTTCTTAAGTATTGATGACTTTAATTCGACTTTTAAAAATCTGAAAATAACCAAAGCGGTTATGCCGACTTAACAATCTAATAGCAATTTGAAAAATAACGGGAATTCACACCAAAAAAGGATAAACACTTTGAAATCAAGCAAACTGATAGAAAGACTAAAAAGCTTACCCCAAGAGAAACAAGTACAAATCGAAGATGTTGCCAGCGAAGACAACTCAATATTATATGTGGGTAAAGTGTACCATGAACCACCGCTAACTTTTTTGCAAGGCGCTTCAAGCTCTGGAAAATACTCAACTATTCAACAGCTTTTGAATAGGTTACAGGAAATAGACGCAACCGTTCCTTTTGACGCAGATATAGCGTCAGGTGACGACTGGAATTATCAATCCATCGAAGAGATCACACAAACAGAAGAAGCAGTTTTGCTAAAATTATCAGAGCCAGCTTTTGGTTAAACGCCCAAAAAGAGAAGATTGCGGTACGGTTTAGGGTATTGATGGCCTCACTGAACTAATGAAATCAACGTCAAACAGATGATGGAGTGACTAATTTATGACTAGAGAGCGCTACCCTGTGCAAGTAAAATGTGGCGAATGCAAGCAAGAAGGTACTCTAACAATCTCAGAGAATGATTATCCATTTATGAGAAATCTAGATAGAGCTGTTAGGGTTAAGTGCGGGGAATTTGAAGCACACATGATCAATGATGATGACGCTCAAGTAACTTGTCTTTCGTGTGGAAATAAATTCACTTGGTAACATTGGAATGCAGCATGGCCAAATTCGAAAAAGAAAATCTACTGCTGAAAAAAAACAAGATGAAATCGCAGTAAATATGTCTGGTACTAGCTACTTCATTGTCGATGTGGACTCACTGGTGAAAAGCACTGTAGTGAAAGAGCAGGTGAGGAAAGCTAAAGAAATTGTCAAGAACACCTGATAGCGCTGAAAGCCACCAGCTGGTGGCTTTGTCTTGAAATCAATCAACCTTCCCGTTTGGGTTTATCGGTTTAGATGGCGCATTCTCAAGCCCCGAAACGGAATAACCATGGTTTCTAAGAAGGGTGGCTATACCTCCGGCTGAGGCTACGTCATTGGTCATAAGCCTTCCGTTTATGTCTGGATAGGCATTAATTAAATCAGTCACTATCGATTCATACTTTGCAGGCTTAATAGAATAATTCCCTTGCAGTTCAACGCTTGCGGCATTTACATTGATAGAAAATGAATCGTAATCGCTGCTAACACTCAATTTAATCATTGTGGAGTCCTCTTAGAATAAGCATTACAGTCTTTGCATGCTCAGGATCATTCTTTAAGAAATGTCCGGCAGACACAGGGGAGCTCAACCATTCTAAACCGGTGCTGATAATTTCAGTGTAAGGTGTATTCTCGGGTGTACCATCGAGCTTACCTGCGTAGTATGTGAAAAAGCTGTCATCTATACATTCAGCCTGTTGGTAGTTAAAGCCTGTAAGGTCAGTCAGGCTTTGAATGCCTCCACCGTTCTTACCAGTCGTCTTGGACTCTTTTAGCCTTTTAGCAAGAAGCGCCTTTGTCATTTGCATGGCTTTAGGGTTTCGTTCTTCAATCACATGGCCCAAGTTGTGCCATGTAGTAGAGCGATTAATGCTCATTCCTGTTTCAAGGGTGTGTCCTTCATCACCTTTATTTTCAACGAATGAACGAATTTGACTTCCCTTGTGAGTGATAGAGCCAATCTTTAACCGGCCATTAGCTAGCTTAAATAATTCAAGACAGTCTTCTTTGAATTTTTCTTCACTGTAGCCGTTAGAGTGTTTGAATATACTCTTAGCCTTTTTGTCTATATCGATACTTTCGTACATAGCCAAGGCCTGCTCATTAGAAAAGCTCGAAGACTCTACAATTTCAGATAGTAGGTTCGTTAGCTCAGTTCCCAGTCTTAAGCGCTCTTCACCTTCTTTCTTGAAAAGGTAGGCATAAATGGGCATAGGGAAATCACCCATTTTGGGTATTTCATCGCTTTGCTCAAGTTTGGCTCTAAAGTGATTGTACTTAGTCTCAGCAAGTGACCTAATGCTGGCATCGGGCGTCATGTGATGATTGGCCTTAGATTTTTCCGAAAGTTCCTCATATTCAGCTCTGGCCAAAGGTAGCATCAACTCTTCCATTACCTTGGCTTCTTTCTTCATGGCTCGCCGTGCGCTGGCCAATAGCATTTCGTCATCGTTAAGCTGATTCGATTGGCTTATTAGGCCGTCTATATTGGCGGCTAGATCTTTATCTAAATCAAAGCTAGAAAAGCCGATGACATTAAAGAGTTCTTTGGCGTTTTGACACTCATTAACCGCGCCTACAAGTGAGGGGAGCATAATCTCCCCTTTTTCTTGTAGTTGAGCGCGAAGTTGCTCAACTGGTTTAGACACTGGCGCTTACCTCGAATAGCTTTTGGTTAGATAAAATATAGGCTGTTACTACAGCTTTATTTTCTTCTAGAGACAGGCCTTCTTCATCGGCTTGTAGGATCAGCCCTTTGAACGCATCAGGCTTTAGGTCGTTGAATTTGCCGCCTTGGTATTCATCTAGAAACGTGGCTTCTGTGTCACTAATCGCGCCTACTGGCTGTGTTCGCTTACCACCAGAAACCCATTTTTTAAATTTCTCTAGCGGCATTGCCGTTATATCCCCCAAGCCAGCCCAGCCATCTTCGTAATTGGCTAGGTAGGCCTTTTTGGCATCGGCCATACTGTCAAAGCCAAACATGACTTTGTGTTCATCAAACTGGCCGCGCAAATCAACTTGGTCGATGATGAAGACTTTTTCAGGGTCGGGGGTGTCACCTAGAAAAACGTCTATCGGGTCATCATCAGCGCCCTTAGAGCCCTTCACATCGCCATAGTGGTGTTTCATGGTAATAGACCACTTGTTACCGTCTTTATCTTTACCAGAGCGCGTAGAGCCCTTAGGGTTCTCTATGCGGAAGTTAATACCAGACAGGGTTATGTCACCCTTCTTATAGTTGCCCGCTTGCTTCTGGTTATCAGTCGGTTCAGGCAAGTCATTGTCACCGGTGGCGGCTTGATTGGCCGCCTCGGTAATATCGTTGCCATTATCATCGATGCGGCCACTTAGGCGCTTGATGATAAATGACCAGCGCTTTTGCTTCTCAATTTTATCGCCAATCGAAAGCTCACCAGAATTAAGCGACTTCTTTATTTCACTCGCTTCCTTTTGAAGGGCAATTTTATCTTTTAAAGATAAGGACATTATGCGGCCTCCAATAGCTCAGTCACTCGGTTGCTGGCGTCTTCAAGCATAGGTTCGTACTCTGCCATCTGATCGTCTTCCTCTAGTGCAGTGATAGCACTTTCAATTAACGCGATTAGCTTGTCCGCATCTTGCTCTTGGTTGATAGCATCGCGTAGTTTAGAAATAATTTCAGGCTCGTTAGAGCTCTTAGCGCTGCTCATAGACTCATCGATTGATTGATTTTTTATGGCGCTTTTGTTGAGAAGAAGTATATGTTCTACCCCTTTATCTCGATGCTCTTTACGGGTTGGTGCGAATACGCCTTTGAAAACGATTCCATCATGGCCCTTGATGCTTGCATACTGGCGAATTGCCTGAGTAACACCTTCCGATATAAGAATACTGAACTGCTTTTCAGGGTTATCAACAAAGCGCTTCATCTGTCTAATTAAGCGTTCAACTGACTCTGTTTCTGTCATATCCACTTCCGCTAGCGCAAGCTTAAAGGCATTTTCATCCTCCAACACAAACCCTTTCTCCCCGCCGACTACCAATGGATTCTTTAACCGATAATCAACATCAAATACTTTTCCATCGTTTTTAGTAAGCTCTTTTTTCGCTTCGTTGTAAGTTATGTCCATTGCCTTGGCATAAGCTGACGCACGGCCTACTAAGTCTCTATTTTCACCAACATCCTTAGATGAATAGTCTACGGCATCATCCTTGGAGTTCGTTAAGTAGATCCCCGCACCGAATAAAGATGTGTCAGTGTTTTGGGGCTCAAGCTGCTCAAAGTCAGCTAGGGTGCCATGATAAGCTTTGCCAACTATTGCATAGTTTGAGTCTTCATCCGGCTCTGGCTCTGGCTCCGGCTCTGGCTCCGGCTCTGGTTCTGGCTCCGGCTCTGGCTCCGGCTCTGGTTCTGGCTCTGGCTCTGGCTCTGGCTCTGGCATGGCATCGTTAATAACCTCAGGGATAAAGCGCATAGAGGTTGAATCATCCATGCTTGAGCCGGTTATTTTGTTATAACTCGACAATAGCTGCTCGATGGCTGCTATTACCTCTTTGGCATCATTTTCACCGGTCATCTTCTTGATAGTGACAGTGAGCTTGTCTGTGTGTGTAGACTTACCTTTTTTTACAGTTGCTTTGGTGCCATGGATTTTTGATGTGGTATCTTTGGCACTATCAGCAAGCGCTTTACGCACTGCTTTGGCAATATCGCTAATGCTTGCATCAGGATTGAAGTGCTCACCGATTTTATCAGTGTTATCGCCTTGTTCTGGTTCATGCGGCTGGGCTTCGCCTTCTGCCGGTTGCTCATGCTTTTCTTTGTACGCTTCAAGCTCTACCAGTTTACGGTCTGATTCTAGGCCGCTAGCAAAGTCTGCACCGTAAAAGTAAAAGCGCTTACTAACACCATAGTCTGCACCCATATCTTGAGGATCACCGTAAGTCTTTTGATATGAATTAACCGTTGCATCAATTAGCTTGAGTAGGGCAGTTGCGTCAGCGCTGTACTGGCCTTGGTGGTTTGAATCATAGCCACCGCGCAACTCTAGCGGTGCGTCATTAGCAAGCGATTTTAGATATTTATCAGAAAATAGTTGAATGCTATCAGGTAGCTTTCGAACTGTGACGCCAATATCGCCCTTAACAGTAACCGTAATACCCTTGGGTAGATTGCTGTTTGCAATAGCTTCTTTAATCGCAACGCGAAGCTCTTTGTTTAGTTCGCTGCCGTAGCCGCCTTTATCTGAGTTGGAGCCGTACTCTGGCAGGTTAGCTAAATCGACTAACTCTGAGCCGTACTTTTTGTAATAGCGGTCTACAGCTTCAAGCAGCTTATCGAGCTCTTCTTTAGTGGCAACACCTTCTGGCGAAGCAATGCGATGAATTAACTCTTGCTCTTCCGCATCGGTTGCAAGGTCTAATTCAAAGCCTTCATCTTTGCTGCGCTCAAAAACATTGATGCGCAAGCTGTGTACGGCCATTTGAATTGATACAGAAGGGTGGCGAAGGTCTTTGTACAGCTTAATCATTTTAGAGTTGTATTTGGCCACCAGCGCATCATGTACTTGCTGCATTAGCTTGTTGTTTGGCTGCTCTAGTAGTTTTTGCTCATGTTCAGCTTTTAGCTGCTCACGCACTTGGTTATAGAGCACTTCCGCATCGTGAGGGGTTGTTTTTATATGTTCTTTTGCCCAGTCGGTGAAATCGGCCAGCGTCATGCTTCGCACAGCTGCCGTGACTTCATCACCTTTTTCAGCTGCCAGATTATCGCTAAGAGTTTTTAATTCATCCTTGGCCTGCTTGTGTAAAGCAGCGGCTTCTTTTTCAGGTAAGCCTAATGTTTTTGTGGCCCAAGTGGTGAATTGCATCAAAGTAGTTGTTCGTGCCTTCTCTTTGATGTTGTCACTTACAAAGTTCTCAACCTTTGGCTTTTGCTTCTCTTGCGCTGCTTTGATTTGCTTTTCTAGCTCGGCATTTTTGTTTTTCTGCTTCTTGAGCAAACCGGATACAGAGGAATTGCGCTTCTTTTCTTCTGATAGTTGAGCCTGCGCATCCTTGAGAGCTTTGCCTTTTTCTGTCTTTTCTTCCTCAATTTTCTCAATCTCGCCGTTTAGTGCATCAAGCTCGCCTTGCTGTTTATCCTTTTCAGCTGCTTTCTTTTTAAATTTCGCGCTGTTTCGTTCAACAAGGTTAGAAAGCGCCATAGTTACTTGAGCTAGGGATATTTCATGGCCACCGGCAGGCGCAACAACGTGAGTAACATCACGTTTATTAAGTAAAAATCGAAAAGCGATCAACAAGTCATCAGGCGTTATTTTTGCGGGATCATTGTCCGGTGCATGAAAAATGATACTAATTGATTGACCATCATCAGTAGGGATCTTGGCGGCGAGGATTGCAAAACCTGCTGCTTTGCGCACTTTACCAATTTCTGGCTCGAGTGCAGCGATACCGGTACCAGCTAATGCTTGTGTAAACTTCCGATTAAATGCTTTCATCGTCCGTTCAATACGGTTGCGGCGAGTTGTCACGGCCTCGGTCATTAGGTCTTCTTGAGGTAATCCGGCGAATACTAAGCTTTCAATGTCTTCAAGAGGCACGCTTTCAAAAATAAGCTCATCATCTGCAAGCTGCTCGTAACTCTCGTTGCTTACACTGATAGAAGGGGCGTAGGGGTAAGCGCCAATGTATCGCGCTTGGCTTTTATTAAAGTTAGCCATTTTCAATCTCTCCTAGCTTTTCAAGCTGTTCTAGTAGGTCGTTTGTTCTGTCCTTTTCAGACGAGAACAAGCCACGGTCTTTATCCGTTGCATTGCGAACTTCGCTGAGTTGTTTGTTGATCTCATCAAGAGAGGTATCAATAGCCGCTAGGCTTTCTTTGGCGGCAGCGTGGGCTTCTTGCGCTTCCTCGATGCGGCGCATAAGTGTTTTGCTAGCTTTACGATTGTTGGACTCGTTTTTGATAGCCCTTGCCGCCTTGCGTGCAAGAGACTTTTCAAAGGACTCTTGGTTTCGCTGTATTTTGTTTGCAACGTCTTTTGCGTAATCACGTTCTGAACGCTTGCCATCGACAGGAATAACCGTTGAGTTAAGTTTGGTCTTAACAATGTCTCCGGTTTCGTTGACCGTTACAGTGATTGACTGGCCAGAATCAAAGAATAACTTAAAGGCCTTAATGCGCTGCCCATCTTGGCGGACAGCGCGAGAAGGTTCTTGAAACTCAGTTGTATTTTGACCTTCTGAGCGAAACGCACGGATAAGTTTTCTAAGGCCTTGCTCTGTTAGGTCGTAAAAGTCGAGCGTGAAATATTGCATGGTCTTAGGCATTTAGGTTCACCTTGTATATCTTTTTCACTTTTAATGGAAACAGCTTGTAAAGCGGGTTGAAGTGACCGGCTACCGTGCTCGCAGTTACCACTAACTCCCAGTCGTGGTTACTATCGGTGGTATCTGTGAGGGCTTTCTTAATATGTAGAAACTCAGAGTTGAACCCCTTGGTGGAGTGCTCGAGCTCTCTTGGTTTGCCGGAAATGACTGTGCTAGGGTTTTTCTTGTCCCTGAGTGAGTATTTAATTTGCCCCCATACCGGATTGCCGGTAAGGCGATACACGAGGTTAAAACGCCAATACCCTTGCTTAATGTCATGCAATCCACAAGAATCGACATTGATCGAACCTCGCTTATAAATAAAGCGATCCACTGCGAGAGCAGCGATAAACAAAATCAAAACTAATAACCAAGTTAACTCAGCCATCATAACCACCATTATCAATACGTTTAGCTAAAACTTTGCGCCCCAAGTCCATGAAAGACGCACCATTAGAGGCAGCTATCATCGCTATGAGACACGTTAGGGGAGTCGGTAACTCTTGCCACCAACCTAAGAAAAGCGCAGCCAAGCCAGCTGTTTGAGCCATTACCAGTTCAGATAACAATTCCACCAGCCAGCCTGAGCGCTTTTGCCTTTGCTTGCGCCGCTGATGTAGGAACGTGCCAGCACCGCTAAGCATCGACACCCCTACAACAAGTAACAGAAGCATCGGATCAAAACCGTGCATATCCACTCCTACGTAAAACACGTTTCAGGTAGCAGTGTGCGACTTGTACTAATCTCGATTAATAAGCAAAAAAAAATCCTCAACTGTTGAGGATTTTCATATTGAGGTTTTTACCAAGGCCTTATCTGCTTCCAGCAACCGTAAATCCATACAAAGAACCACATCGGGTAAGCTTTCCACACCTGAACCTTGCGTGCTCGAAGTAGCATGAAAAACTCCTTGTGGGGATTCTTGCGGCCTGCTTTAAGAGCATAGTCGTGCCATATTGCTGCAATCAGACCTTTACCAAATGGGTTGTGAAACCAGCGAACATACCAAGGCATCGAAAACCCATCAGTAAGGAACTTTCGTGGCACATTACCAAAGGGAGTTTTTAACTCTTCAATTAGCCTTGCTTGGCCATGGCCCAAGAAATCAAGCTTAACTGTCTCAGCGTACTTGAAAGAATCTACAAGCGCCTGAATTAAATCATCATTGTTAAGCGACATAAGTATCAAACTCCACCGTTGCGAAGCTCAAGCGAAACGGCGCTCCTATTTCTTCTAGTCCCTGATTCAAGCGACTTGCCCTTAGGATGTAGTTCCCAGATTCATCAAATCGCCCTTGTATCGTGATGCGGCCCCCAGTGATTGTCGCTTTTACTCGTATATCTCCGATAACTTCTCGACCATTAACCACTTTCTCGATGATAACCATCAAGCTTGAATCTTGGAGCTCGGCATTAGCAGTTAGGTTAAACTGGGTTTTCTCTTTCACCCACCATATACCTCCGGCACCTAATTCAACATCCGTTCCCGTTACACCGATATTTGTAACATCAATAGAAGGAATCTTTTTGCCAGCTAACATAGAGAGATATGAGCTAACATCATGATCGCTGTTAATTGCCTTGGAGCCGATGTAGTGCGTGTAAAGATATTGCTGGCCCTCAATAGTAACTACACTCTGATCTTTAAATAATGAACTATCATCGGGAAGCTGTGACCGCACATCACCAGCCGCCAGTCTTAGTAATAACTTCATATTTGATACCCTGTATAAAACTCAATAATGTTAGCTAGCCATGTATCCACTGATTCATAGTCCCAATATTTTTGTGATTCGACTGCATACCCTGTACTTGTTGTTTGGGGGGCTCCCGAGATAGCCAACACGTTGTGACTGATCACATGCAGGTTATCCATACAATACGGGATATATGCGCTAGGTTGAGGGATACAAAAACCTCTCCGAACAGTGGTGACACCATCTAGCAGCGCTATCACACGCAGTGCATGAGTCGAGTTACTACTTTGACCTGCTTTGATGTATTCGAGCTCTAAGTTCCCATTCCTAAACAATGTGCTGTACGGCATTTCATCGGGGGTGTTTACTGGTGTACCTATCGATAAACTGGGCAAATCCACTGCGACATGTGTATGGCCACCTGGGCCACCTCCTGCACCATTGATGTGTAATTGGCCATTTTTAAGAAAGAACTTTCTTACTCTGAAGTCACCCATAGGTGGTCCGAGTGTCTGCGTTCCGTCAGCGAGATCGATGCGCAATAGGTGATAATCGTTGTTTAACCCATTTTGGCACATGAAAAGAGCGTATTTTTTACCATTTTCTTCATAGAAAAATATGGCATGAAATTGTATTTCCCCGTGCGTGGCGCTTATATCACCGCTTGACCATATAACACCGGTTTCGTCATCAATATAGTTGATGAACTGTGAGCTAAACTGCACATAACGACCAACATCCAAGGGGTTGTTCATGTATTCATACCCTGTCGAAGGATTTAGTGGCCTCATGATCCCTGCTTTGGAGTTTCCAAAATGTAGAGGGATTGGGTCGGGAAAAGGAAATGAAGCAGAGGACGGGACTAGGCTATCCATTAGAACTCCCACATATTGTCTAATTTGTTATAAACAAAAACGCGCTCATTGATGTCAGCTTTAACAATGGTCACAAATGTTGATATTTGGCCGTCTGCTAAACGGCGAAACTTCTCTTGATTAGCGCCAGAGGTGGTTCCATCTGAATTGTATGCAGTGATAACAGGCTGTTCTGCAGAGAAGCGCTTAACCGAAAACCAGTCTCCATCATTAAGGCCTTGGACGCTGGGAGCTGATTTGCTCGTTTGCTCTTTCAGCCGATGTCTTCTGTAAAGAGACAATACCGGCTCTGCATCTTTAAACGGCTTGATTTTGAACTTATCAAAACTAAATCGCTGAACCCCATCAAAGTTAAAATCATCAGCTGAAATAGATAAAGCACCATCGGTCAGGTTAACTTTACCCAAATAGAGCGATGATAAAGGGGCTACAGGGCTGTTAATCACTTCTACAGCGTGTAGTGCAGCGGATTTATCTACTTGCTTAGTGATCACTCCATTGGCAACATTTACTTTTAACCAGAGTAGGTTTTCACCAGTATTTATAGGCACTTGAATATCATGCTGGCCAGCCACCTTGATTGTTTCACCTTGCTCAGTCTGAACTAAGGCAAAACCACCAGCCGCCTTCAAATCAACATGGGCCACCCCTCCCGCCGCTGGTGGGGTGATGACAAACCCATCGTCATAAAGTGCCGCTGGCATTATTCCAGTCAAAATACGATTTATTGCCACATCCGGCTTGGGTTCAAAATACTGCACCTCAGCACGCAGAGGGAGCGCTGATTTATCACTATCAGACAGTGCATTTATGGCTATATTGCTCATCAATTATTCCGCTGTAATTAACTTTTGCTCAAACGAGGCATTAACAATAAGAGGCCGCTCAGAGCTGATATAGGCCGGTTGACCAATCAGTATGTATGCAGCCTCACCGTCACCATCCATGATGGCCACAATGTTATATTGATGGCTTGTGCCTGCTGCAAAGTCGCTACTTTCAATGTTCATAGTTAGCTTGCTGTTCGCGTAACCTAATACTGGTGTGACGGTTTTGAACTTAGCAGGAACGTTGGTGATTGGAGCATTAACAGGGATAGCGTCTAGATCAGGCACCTCAATACCTTCTACAGACTTTAACCAGCCGTAGCCCAATTGAGCGCTAGTAAGTTGGATATTTAAGTTTTGCTCGCCGACTGACAGCCTATTTATTTTATCTCGGTAGTGCTGGGTTTGTATCGCTGTAAAAATGGCCATGATTGGCAACTTCCCATGAGTTAACAGAATGGGGAGATCATGGCACTTATCTAAATTTCGATTAACTCGTTTACTGAAATGTTGCTTATTGCTCCACTTCCGTTTGTTGGCGCTACAATTATGATGTACATAGTTATGCTAGCAGGGGTGAACACCTCACTGTATGTACCAACCAAGCTTGACTCGCTGATGAGCTCTAAGACGGCACCACTAACGGTATTGCTTCGAGATAAATAGATTTTCACATCAGACTCACCATGTTTGGTCGCGCTCACTATATATCTGCTCCCCAATGAGCAAGAAATTGCATGATAAATTGTTCTATCTCCAATAGATTGAACAGGGAATGACAATCCTTTAGGGGGAGCGGCCTCTCCAGTGGATACCCAATTATTGCCATCGATGCGTTTAGCGCCCATCGAAGGGTCAGGGTGTTTAGCTCTCAGCTCGTAAAGATTATAGGGGGCCGCTAACGGCATAGCACTTAAATGTAGCTCCCCCAGCAGCGGCACAAGCCGGTTATCAAAGCTTTCTCGCACAGAGCGGGTCGGACTATCAACGCTATACTGGTCTTGGAATATAGTGAAACTTATATCCAACACCGTAGAAACTTCTGTCGCAATTGAAATAGAGTGGACTAAAGAAAATACATCGTAGATGAGTGCTGTATGCGTGTTGCTTTCTATAAACGTAAATGAAGCGGACATTTTCACTTGTGTAAAAAAGCCATCGAACACAATATCCAACGGCAGCAAAGGCACGATTGTGTCACGAATAGAGTTATATATTCTGTCCAATTCTTCTCTAGGGGGCATGAATTGATTTAAATTCAGCACCATTCGCCCCCTGCTAGTTAGAAAGTAGAGATCTTGCTCAGAGCTGCTTAAAGATGACCACAGTTCATTATCAATAAACCTTGTTCCATAAGGCTCGGATGCCTGATCTATTGGTGCGTAAAGAGGTTGCCAATCCATATCAAGATCGTTGAAGCTTCGGCGAACCATATCTTTTACGGGAAACTCAGTGGCTTTTAGGTGTATTTGATCAAGCCGATGTACTAAGGCCAAACCCTGCTCATCCTTGGGAACATCAATTACACTAAAAAACATACCAAGCTCAGCCTGCTTTTTATCTAGTTCCTCTTTACTCATAGTGAGTAAAGACTGATTCTCGATAAGTGTTCGCTCTATCTTTCCAACACGCTGAACCAACGCGAACTCGATAGCATCAGCTAAGTCTCGCCACATAGAAACGGCGCGCTTTGCTGGTGTTAGCATGGTCTGTAGCCATTTATTTATCATGATCAGGCCTTCTCATGCGTGATAGTGATCGTACTCGTTGCTAGGTCGATATAGCGATAGTCCTCAAGCTTTCTAATTTCGCCAAGGCCAGTTATTTCTAAATCAAAGTCGCTGAATTTACCAAGGCCATCCACCAGCACCCACAAATCTTTTTCCAAAATATCAACTCTGCTCTCAAAGAAGCTATTAGTCGCAGGCAACTTACCAAGCCCGTAGCGCTGCTCAATGGCAGTACGTAAAACTGCATCAGCATCATTAATCGAAATAGTACGAGGCACTTCACCGGTAAATGTAATGGGGATAGGCTGCATGGCCGGTTGAACGAATTTGTAGCGGCGATTGAGCATAGGCAATTCTTTTACCAGCGCCAAAATCTCGGCCTCTACTTCCGGCAAACTACGTTCTTTATCGTAGGCAGAAATAAAAATGGTGCGGTTGTTGGCTAAGTTGGGTTGGCCATCTTGATCTTCTTGTTGCTGCTCCCCCCAAACGTTCAAGAAATCTAGCCCACCGATGTTTTGGCGGATGAAATGAATGTAGTCATCGCGCCATACGACCTGATTATCATATTGGGTAGAGTACAAAGCACCTAGGCGAATTTCCTCCGTTTCCTCGGCAGGTAAGCCGCCCACAACTGGTGTAAGTGTGAAGCACTCTGTCGCTTCATTCAGTTCATCATCGACAAAGCTTAGTTGCTCACCAGACAACAAACTGGTCACGCCCTGAGTTTTCCATACTTCAAGGCGAATTGAAGAGCCTACAGGCGGTTTCATGCCATCTTTGCCATTACCGAAGCGAATGCCTAGCTGCTCCGTTGGCTTGTAGGTTTCGGTATAAACAGTGCTGAGCTCGTTAGCGTTTCGGAACATGTATGATTTATCCCATCGCACGTAACCTGAGCTGTTTGGTAGCTTTACAAACACATCAACACGATGGGCCAGCCGAGAGTCTTCTTTTGACAAGAGCACTTCGTAGTACGCCTTATCGCTTTCAACAATCGTTTCTGTAGCCACCAGCTCTAATTGAGCTGCTTTTACATCCACACTTGAGCCAGCTGATAAATCTACTGAGTCTAGAAAAATATATGGAATACCGGACTCTGAGATAAGAGGCTTTCCCACCGGTGCACTGATGAATGCGCTAGACTTATTCGTCACTCGAGCTAAGCCGGTTGAAGGCGAAGACTTACGGCCAACATAGCCTCTGTCCTCTGCCTCAGCTAGAATAGAAGGCCGAGATACTGCTGTAGATAGCCTAGACTCTTGCATCGCTCGCTCGCAGCGCTGGGCGAAACGCTCACCGGCCTGCTCAAAAATGAGAGCTATACCGGCAACAAACTGCGAACCCACCATTTTTTCCCAATATGGTAGTGATTTAAGGTACTCTTTTATGCTTTGTGAAATCATCAAATTGTGCGCTCCACTACGCCAAACGGCGTTTTAATGCTTAATGCAAACTGGTCAAAACTCAGGATCTCAGCTTTCACACCTGAAACGGGTATTTGGGGCAAGTCCACAAGCATCTTTCTAAGAACATGGTTCTCTATGGAAACCTCTAGATCAGTGGTTAAGTTCTCATGCTTATACCTGTCTAAAGCATTCCCCCATGCGGGATTCCCAAATACTGAACCTTCTGGAGTATCTAGCCACTCATAGATGTTGTTGATATAAACTGATGCGTCCTGATGAACAACAACACCGCTGCTATCAAGTCGCAGTAGATAGTCGATGTCCTCTATTATGCTGTTACTCACTCGCTAATCTTTCCGTTATTGGATCGCTGAATGCAGTGTTTAAGTCGCGTTGACTTGAATTAACACCTACACTGCGTTGATTAGTCACATTATTGCGCTTAGTCTCTTTCTGATTAACTAATGCTTGCTCAATCTTTTTTAAAGTTTTGAGCATTTCAGGATCTTTAGTGACAACAGTTCGCTCGCCTAGCAGTTGCTTTTCAACGCTAAGCGCCCTATTTTCGGCTTCTTGCTTTAGTTCGGCAATATTTGGTGAAGCGGGAAGGGTGTTAGGCCGTTCATCCATTATGGCGGCAACTTCTGAGGCTTGCCGGTTGATACTTGGCGTGTTTTTTCCTTTGCCCTGAATTTCCTTCGAGTTGCTGTTCAATTTATTGTTTGCACTGTTGCTGCTTTCTTTTTCGTCATCAGAAAAAAGGTTTCTGGTGGCCATTAAGGGGTTAAAGATTTGTGCGAGATCTCCTGCATTTCTAAACGCTCCGCTAAAATCACCTTCACTCAAGGCGCTGAAAATACCTTTTCCAGAGGCAATAGTTTTAGAGCCTCGTTTATGTATCTTTTTAGCGATGTCTCCTGCATCAAATGTCATTGCATCCTGAGCACCTTCAAAGCCCATCGACTCAAACTTTTTACCAAGCCAGCCACTAATGCCCGATGTAATACCACCTAAGTCAGCGACATTGCCTAGAGCCATAGCTGTTTTGTGACCTAAGTCCGGTTCGTCCGTTTTTTTAAGGTTAAATGTTTCTCGCTGCTTGTCTTCATTTGAGAATCCCTGATATGCGTCATACATGGTGGTAGCAACGGCAGCTATGGGTATCAGCTTGCCCAGTAATTTACCACTGGCCATAAGCCCCGCCTTGGCACCACCAGACGAAACCATACCGGCACTAGCTCCAACGCCACCAGCCGCTAGAGCGCCAGTTGCCATAACAGGGGCCACTTTGGAACCGCCACGAAAAAAGTTTGCTATCTTTCCTAGTTTTCCCGCTTTACCTTTTCTGTACTTGCCACCTCTGCTTTTCTTTCGATCAACATCAAAGCCAAACATATCCTCTATTAGGCCACCACCACCTGTACCACCTCCAGCGGTCAACTGTAAGTCTTCTACTTCCTCTATCAGTGTGTCCATTTTTTGCTGTTTTTCGCCGTGGTGCTGGTTTGCTTGCTCAGCCTCTTTGTCAGCCATTTTTTTTGTGGAGAGCTTATACTGCTCTTCGGTGATCGGTGGGTTATTTAGTGACTTTCTAAACCCCATTCGTTGACTGAGTGCATTGCCAGCTTGCGGGTTCAACAATCCTGATTTGCGAGCCGAAATAGCCATCTTAGAGCCTGTTGTGCGGATACCATCAACAGTATTAGTTAAACCTTGTCGTGTAGTAGAAAGTGCACTTGATGCGTACTCTTTAACAGTGTCTTTCTTCTTGACGAGGTATTCTTTCGCCGATTTGAAATCGGTGATCTCACGCTCACTTAAACCACTCTGAATCTGCTCCTTGGCTTCAACCAACTCTTCAATAACACCGTATGCTGAACCAAGAAAAGCTCTACCTAAAAGCTCCCCGCGCATACTTTCTCCCCCGAACATAGCACCTAAGGTTCTCAACACACTGCCAGTTCCTTTGCTTTCACTATGAAATTTTTGAGCGTCTTCCTTGCTTGCATAATGCCCTGTTGCGGTTCTCACACGGCCTCTATCATCCGTGTACATGCCATCTGTACCACTACTTTTTTTCTCTATAGCACTGGCTATACGCTCATTGGACTTAACCACTTCATTAGCCGACTTCTCAAAATCCTCAACGGTTGAGGAACGTGTAGAAGGTGATTGCTGAGACAGCTTTTCAGCCACCATTTTTGCAGCCTCAAAAGCATCCTTTGGCGTGGCAGCAGGGCTTTTATCGAACTGGGGGATGCTTTCCTTTAGTTGGTTAAAATCTGTTTCGGAAGGGGAAATAGAACGTTGAGGCTTTGCCTGTGCAAGCGTTTTTGAGCTACCTTGGCGTCCCCCTATTTGTGATTCTTGTTTGGTACGCTTAACTTCTAGCCGGTCATGACTGTCAGTTTTAGCCTTCTCATTGAGTTGGTATTTTTGTGATCTGGCATTAGCCTTTGTGTTTATCTCGCTCGCATCAATACGCTGTACAGCAATATTAACTTTCTTTGCTCGCTCATCCGGTGCGAGGTTCTTAAACTGGCTGCTGCTATGCAATTCATTTATGGCGTTAATGACGCGACTCAGCCCCGAGTCAGTGACCTTAGAAAGGCCGCTAACGGCCTCAATCAAGTCTACAAGGCGTTCTGACTGCTCATCGCTAAGATTACCTACTTGCGTTCCAAGCGATAGACCGCTTACTGTTATAGTGCTTTCTTCGATTAGTACATCATGTTCAGACATTTTTACTTTGCCTTGAATTTATCGACCAGTGTTTGGTGCATAGATATGAAGCGGTCAACCTCAAGCGCCTTAATATCGGACATCGGCTGGCCACCATGTATCGTTAGGTTGTCAAAACGCACACCTAAATCTTTTTTACTAAATAGCTGGAATGAAGTCGTTAGGGCGAAAGGGCATGAGCAGGCGCGTGCTCTTTCCCTCCTTTTCATCACATGGTAATGCTGGTGAAACGAGATAGAAGCGACCTTCTTTGTATTCGCTATGTAGTCCATGGCGTTGTTCTTCAAAAACTTCGCTTTGGATATGCGCGATTGCCGCATACTCTTTAATTGATGCTGTTCGCAATAGCTCGAGGCGTTCTTTAAAGTCGGCCTTGCTGTGGAAGCGCATAACGCAAGCGCTATAAGCTAGTTGAAGCTCCATTTGCTCGCGACTAATACGGACTGCTTCACCCGACTCTTTGGCTACTTCTAGCATGGGCCATAGCTGCTCTAAACGCTCCATATCACCGCCGTTAAGAGGATGAAATTCCACTTCGTACTTGCGGCCAGCAATAACAATTTGATGCTGGTGGATGTCAATTTCGTCTTGCTTTGTAATGTCTTTGTCGAGATCTCTTAAATCGACATCAACGTAATGTGGCTTTCCGCAATGGTGGCAGTGGTAATTATAAGAAATCAGGGGATCTTCACTGGTTTCTATAAATAAATGCCAAAGCGCCGCTTTACGATCTGCTGCTGTCCAATTTGCTGAGTCTTCATCAGCACTGGTCTTCGCGATAAGTCCATTTAGGTAAGAAGTTGCCAGCTCTTCTTCTGTGTGTACCGGCATTTCTGTGATATTGATAAGATCTGCCACGGTAGGCTCATAAAAGTGCGTTACATGACTTTGGTTGCTCGGATGACCAAAAGCGCTACTTAACTTAATTCTAGACATTGTTCTTATGACCTGTATTTCTTGAAGGCAACTTCAAATGATAAAAATTCGTTCACTGATGAATGATCACTATCAAGGCTTCCTACCTCTTCCGCTGAAACGTTCCATTCGTGTGCTAAGCGCTCTTCCCCTGAGCTTGTTGGGCGATATAGCTTGATTTTGAACAGATACTCCGGCGGCAAGTTAACAGTGCCGTCCTTATTGATGACGCTATCTTTTAGCTCATGTAAAAAGTTCTCGATGGTACCCTGATTATCATCGCGAACCTCAAATCGCACAGAGCTTGCACTTTTAGATACAACTGAGTTGAAGTGGGCCGAACCGGCTTTACGTGATTCATACTCAATGGTGTATCCGCCATGTGAAAAAGTGCGCATATAGATAGCCATATCCGGCACCTTCAAGCCTTTTTTAATATGGCCGGGCGGTATTTCTATCTCTGCTCTAAACTCCCAGCGGCCAAGAAATAGAACGCTTTGCAATTTCTCGTAAAAGCTGCGTTCTTTCTGTCTTTTTGAAGCCATAGACGCACCTTAAGGTTGGAGTGATAAAATATCGCCAAGGATACTCTGTGACTTCATGCGTTCTTCAATGGCCAGTAGCATTTGGTCAAAGGAGTCCGGTGAGCTAATTTGTGAAGTATCCATTTCTGCCATGCCTTCGACTACAGCAAGACGCTTGCTGTTTTCTTTTTTTATTTGCGTTATTAAGTGTTCGCATATTAGGTCTTCTGCCTCGTAGGGCAGTGAGCCTAAGTTCATATCGATGGCTAATAGGTCTGAAAAGTATCGCAGGGTGAAAGGTGCACCGCTTGCAGGAAGCGTTAAGTACTTACCCAGCTGGTCTTGCTCAATATCAACAAACAGGGCGTCTTCGGTGCTATCTTTCAAAGAGGATATAGCTAAGAAATCGCTCGGCAAGTCTTTACGTCCAGCGCTTTTGATTGTGATTTTTTTGCAATAGCCTGATAAATCTCGATAACGGCGTATCGAAGTCAGTAGCATAGCGGAAAGTTGCTGGTCTTCATCGACCAGCAACACACTACCAATCCGCGCTTTCGCTTGTTCTAGCAGCTCGTTAGGCGTCATTAGTAATCAACACCTTCGTGCTCGATCCAACCTGCTTTGATGGTAACAGCTGGTTTCACCAGCGCTACGGGATCTTCCGTTGAGAAATCCGCCGCATCAGTACGCCATTTGGTTGCAAGTGCACGGCAACCACTATTAGGCACTTTGCCGCCTAGTGATTTACTTTCAGCCCAAAACTCAACGTTTGGCTGCGTATCACCAAGAATGATTTGTTTAAGTGCAAGCAGTGATTCACCTTGGATGGTTTCTACAAATTGAATTGTGAACTCTTGCACGTTTTCAGTTGGGCCGCTTTGCGTTGTGCCTAAACCTCCTTGCCCAAAATCTTCCACATCAGCTGTCCCCATGGCTGGATATTGGAACGCTCGTACTAGAAATTGGGCATTTTCAAAGCCATCAACCTTCACCTTAAAAGTGTTAGCTGTTAGCTTTTCACCTACTTGTTGGTTTTTAACCCAGTTGGCCTTTTCAAACTCTCGGTTTGCCTTTTGACCTTCTAATTTTGCCATCTTGATTTACTCTATATGTGTATTGATGAGAGATCACTTTGACTAGCCATCTGCTTCGCTTGTAGCTGCAAAGTAACCATGTTCTCGGTGCGGTAGCCATCGCGAGTGCGTGGCGAGTCCAACTCGCTTTGTACATCCTGAATGACGGCATTGGTGATTTTGATTCTGCGCCCTACATCTAGAATTAGTGTTTCTGGCACATCACCTAGTGGCGAAGCTTCATTAAGGGAAGGGGTGGCCATCATTTCAAGGAACTTGATAGGGTCTTCCACTTGTTTTTTCGCATCACTGTGAGCTTTAAAGTAAACAGGCAAACTAAATGCCAGTGGCTCAATCCCTTCCCAGTTCAAAATGGTATTCCATTCCGCTTTTGATGTGAGTCCGGTTGAGGCCTGAGCTATATCAGCTGCCTTGTTTAAAGCTGTTGCATCACCAACCGAGTCATTGAGAAAAGGGGGATTCCAATGCGAAGTGAGGCTCATCGTTGCACCTTCACCGATGTAGCCAACTACTGTAACTGGGCCAAAGCCTTGAATTTCCTTTTCAAAGTACACTTTAATGTACCCACTCATCTGATCTTCGCTCGTCATCCCCACTACAAGCATGGCTTATTTCAACCCTGCTTTTTTACGTGTACGCATTGACTTGGCTCGGGCGCGCTTAGCTGCACCAGTGTTAGCCTTGCGGCGCGCCTTTTTCAATGCAGCCCGTTGGGCCGAGGACATGCGGCGTTTACGTAATGGCTTTTTAACCCATTTAACTTTGCCATCGCGAACCACCTTACGCATGGCTTCCATCATTAATGGCTCACGTACTGCGTACTCGGCGATATACTTGTCTTCGTCCTCTACATCATCAGCGAAGTTTGCAATATGAAGGGCAATTTCTTCGGCTGCTTCATCGCTATCATCTGATAACGCAGAAGTGATCAGCGACTCACTCACGCCGATATGCTCAAGCGCCTGTGCAATAGCGTTTAGCGCTTGCTCATAGTCTTCTTGCTCTGACTCGGACACATCGCCGTCTTCATCAATATCAGCAATACCCACCGCCATAGAGTCCAATTCATCGGCGGTTGTAAAGCCTTCATCGGCATACGTGAATACTGCTGCCATAGCGTTGCCGCGAATAGAAGAGATAGCAGCCTTGCTAATTGCCTCCATCATTAGCGGCTCTTCTAATGACTCAAACATGTTTTGCTCTGTAATTTCTTCCGGCTCTTGTTCTTTCTGCTGGGCATTCGAATTGACATCTTTGTCGGATACACTTTCGAACATCAGTACAGGGGCGCTAGATGCTGCTAGCGCCAAGCTTTCAAATGTCTTTTTACTCATTGGCTTATACCTTCATGAATTTAACGAATGACAATAGGGCTACCAGCGATACGGCGCGATGAACCCGTGGGGCAGGCCCACCATTCCACTTTGAAAAGATCGAGCTCAATTTGCTTAATCGTCCATTTGAAAGGCTCGGTACCATCACGCTCAGGATCGCGAGGGGTAACTAGCGCTTGAGCGGCTGTATACTGTGCGCCGATGTCACGCATGAGTGAGTTGAGGTTATCCATGGTTACATCATCGGTGCTGTGTTTAACGTCCATTGCGGCGTTATAAAAACGGCGAGAAATGGCGTTAAACAAAGAGGTAACGTGCTGGAAGCGAAGGTAGTTATTCACTTTTGTCGCAGTCAATGCGTCATCAATGATCAATGTACCCCGATGTAGCGCGACCTTATTGATTCGGGCCGTAACCATTGCCTCGTAATTCGGCTCGCCCATATTGGGCAAAGGTTCAATACCGCTTCGCTCGATAACTCCACGCTCGGCTCCAGCTGGTGATATATGGAAACCACCTACGGCACCAGACACGCTCGCTACGGACTTACATTTGGCTAGGTATCCAATTGAAGAGATACCCCAAATAGCTTTATTTTTTGAGAAATAAAGGTCATTTGTCTTGTAAGGGAAGTGATAGAAGCATGATGACTGTGCATCAAATGCGTTGTCATTCATCCAAGAGATTGCATCGGCGTAACTCAATGTAGGTGGTACATCGAAAAAGCCGTCAATACGGCGCTCAAGAGCAATATCTTGGAGCTTGCGAATAATCACAGGATCAAGCACACCAAGGGGGAGTACAGCTAAGTATTCCACCATGGCATTGCGCAGCACACTGATAGCTTTATCAAAGTCGGTTGCTTGAAGTGCGTTTAAATCGCCACGAGTGCCGCCGGTAAAGTTAACAGCTGCTAAGTTGCTGAATGAAGTAGCCGAGAACGTGTCGGAAACAATCACTCGAATAGGGGTATCGCCATCGAGCACATCCTCGATGTAGGCTGGATTACCATAATCATCAAGGGCTTCAACATCAAAGGAAACCTCTAGATCAAGTTTTGTTTCTTGTGCACCGTTGGTGTGGTTCTTCACAAGCAATAGGTTGTAGAAACCCTCTTTATCAGCAATGGGAGTGATAGAAATTGTGCGATTTGTGACATCACCGTCAACAGGGTAGAGCGCCATAAGCTCACCAGCCTCTAGTGATACATCGCCTGTATATGGAGTAACCCGAGCTGTGGCCACAACGGGATCACCTTCAACTGCCGGAGCTTCTACACCAATAATAGGGCGCATAGCATCGGCACCGACTACAGGCACAACGTAACCTTCGCCACCGCGCACCGCCTCTTTAGCATAGCGTAACGACATCGCTGCTAAGCCTTGTCGAGGGTGTAGTGGCTCGCCTAGCTGCGCTTCAATGTTGTCACTATTGATGCGGTGAAGCTTGAAAGGCTCCCCGCTTTGTGACAACACAACGCCGCCGAAATTGTAGTTGCCTGCACCGGCCCCCGTTGATTTCGTGCGGCTAGCATCAATCGCAGCTACGGTAACTTGCGCAACTTGAGATACATTAAATGGAATTCGGAACATGAGGCGCTACCTTATTCTTTAGCTGTTTTTTTAGCTGCTTTTTCCAGCTTGCTAAGTGCGGCCTTTGCATCCTTGGCTTCCTTTTCAGCATCGCTTTTAGCAGTTTGCAGCTGTTCGTTTTGCTCTTGTAGCTCAGCCAGCGCTTTGTTTTGCTCTTCTAACTTAGAGCTCAGCTCGGTGTTGTCCTTTTTCAAAGAAGCCACGTTCGCAAGCGCTTCATCTTTTTCCGCCACCAACTTAGATACATCATGAGTTGGGCTTTTTGCACCTTTGGCCACGCCGGTGAGCTTCACTTTCAGCGAGTCGCGCCCATGTGAAAACTTCACAAGAGCGTTAAGGTCTTTTTCAGTAATGAGGTGGCCTTTTTTAGTTAAATCTTCGGAAGTAGATTCACCAGCTGGAATTGCCAATGCGCCGCCACTAACAAGAGAGAAGTTAATAGTCTTACCGCTAAGGTTGATAATATTAAACATGTTTATTTCCTAAAATAAGAAGGGGTTAAGAGGGTGTAATCACACCCTCAATGAGTTACTTGCTTTCTGTTTTTACTCAGGCAATAAACGGATAAGGCGGAAGTACTTTTCACCGTCTTTTTCGTGAATGTCTTGATAGCGGAGCGCAAGCAAATGCTCTTGATTGGTAAAGCCGCGCAGACCTTCTTTCATGAGTGTTGGCGAAATAGCATCACCGTTCACAAGGCCTGCATCAGTGTGGTTGTTACCACGGCCATACATCAGCATTGTTAAGTCATCAAACACCGTATTACCAACCGAGAAGCCCTTAGGCACAAAGAACACTTTGTACTTACCAAAGAGCTTGCCTGCATAAGACACTTCTAAGCCTTCTTGGAAGTTAGGTGCGGCTTCAAAGAACGGAGCCCCCATAGCGCGGCAAATACGCAGTGCAACAGCGCCAGCAAAGATACCTTTACCACCAGATTTTTTAGTTGTTTGTAGGATGTCTGATGATGCCTCATCAAGTATCAGCTCTAACTTTCGGTAGTGCTCATAAAATTTATGGTCAGTTGCAACAGAAAGCGGGAAGGTGTACTCGTTCTGGCCACCAGCTGCGCGTAAAGCGTAAGATAAGTTAGACATATCGCGCTCATAAGCGATGAGGTTTCGCTGAATGCCGCCTAAAGAAGAAGTGAGATCGACACCTAGCTCACGATTAGTCATCCAGTAAGCTTGTTGCGTGTACTGCGCACCTAATACAACCCATGAAGGGGTCATGACATAGCTTTCTTCTGTCAATTGAACGCGAGGGATAAGGTCTGGGTTTTTCTCAATATCGACTTCGTAGCTCACCGCTAAATTACCAGTGATGCCATCTGGTGCGTTGACCAAAATTTTGCTGCCAATCAAGTCAACAGAGCCGCCGAAACCAGACTCGTTAATTGCAGTGAGGCTTAAACCGCTAACGGCATGGTGGTGCTCTGCAACCGCAACATTGTTGTGATAAACCTTCGTCTTGCCTGCACGTAATGGCAACTTGATTCCAGCCGGTGTGTCAGTCGCAGTATCAAATTCAAAGGTCGTTTTTGTACCGTCAGGTTGTTTCGCAAGAGGGAATTGATAAAACTGTTTCATTGAAGAAAACTGCTTATTATCGCCTTCTTCAATTTCTTGACCAGCGTCGTAGTCACCGAACTTAGTAGCGGCTACACGCTTTAACTCAAAGATTTCGGACTTATTTACATCAGCCGGAATCCACGTAACCATGTCTGATGTTGACGCTTTCAACATTGAGGCAAGGATAAGGCCTTGCATTTTTGGTGTCGTGATCAGGCCGTCAGAAGTTGCCAGCGTGGCTGACACGCTTTCAAACATCATAGGGTTCTTTTCTTCTGAACGGGTGTTCATCATTGACTGAGCTGCTGATGCTAAAAGTGCATCTGATGGCATTTCACCATGAGTATTGCAGTGGTTTTGAATTGACGTAGACCACGCGACAGCAACCTGTCCACGATGTTCATCCGCCACGCTTTCAAAAAGGAGTTTACCGCCATCGGTATCCAAGATGCTGTCGGCTAGTTCGTTAGGGCATTTAATAGCTTGGCCACCGTCTAAGGCACCATTAACACATGCACCTTTTACAGCGCTTGCCAGCGTGTGAATCTGTGAGATTCGAGCGTTATATTGTTGAGACATAGTATTTTCCAAGTCGGTTTAACGGTACTGCGTTGGTGCAGTGTTCAGGTTGGAAAATTACCACTTGTATTAAAGTCGATTAATTTTGTTAGGATGTTTTGAAATAAAAAAACCACCCGCTAAGGTGGTTTACATAGAGAAATATTTTTTGCTGCAGTACAGCAAAACCAACTTAATATATTTGTTAGGATGAAGCAAGCGCGTTTTAACAATTGCTGGCAATCCTCAACGGTTGAGGATTTCATATCATTATGAAAATACCACCTGATACACCATCCACGTTATACCTTGCATCGTCTGTTATAGCTTCGGCGAAAGCAGTGCTCAGCGCTTCAATCATAGGTTGCTGTTTTGCGTGCGTGCCTGAGAGCTTGAAGCCAGAACTAATTAAGCTTTCCTGCATCTTATCTGCTATCAAGGAAGCGCTTACCCCTTGAATTTGAAATAAACCTACTCCATCGGTTGGCACTGTCACCGTAGCGCTACCGGTGAGAGCTTGTGCGATGCTTTCGGCTATCGCCTCTGGTAATGCGGCACCTTGAGCGTGCCTCCCGCTTAGATTGAAGCCTGTGAGGTTTGATTTGATAGCACCTGCTAAGCTGGTGGAGTCAATGCCTATGATGGGGTATGTCCCACCAGCATGAGAATTGACAGTTATTTTTGCATTGCCGAGCAGCTGGGAATTAATACCGGCTACAATAGCGCCGACCATTTCACCGGTTTTGCAATAGGGGTCATCAATTTTAAACCCTGTCAAATCTTCTATGCGAGCAATGGTTTTAGAGTTGGATAGGGCCATTACTTTGATGCAAATACTTTAGAGCTAACATCGCCATGGGGTGAGCCAGTGTAATGACAAACACATTCACCAGTTACAACACCAGCACCCTTTAGCAACTTTACAAGACTTGCTTTTGCAACATCAAAGTTGCCATCAACGTTAAATTTAGCGTTTCCTTTGACATTCACCACCAGCTCAGAACCCACGTTCTCAGTCACATTTGCATTGGCATTTAAGACATAATCACCTTCTACGTTTTCTTCGAACATACCAATGATTTCACCTTTGTAGTCACCTTGAGCACTGCGGTACGCATCATTGGCGGCGTAAATCACCACTTCACCGTCTTTCGTTATTTCAATGCTGGTACCGGTTCCGCGATGCGTTGTCCTGTGTGCGCCTTCATGTGTTACTTCGGTAGTTATGCCGTGTTGTGTGCTGATGCGATCTTTGGGGCTGGGCTCGCTCGGCTTGGGTTGAGACTCTGTGCGTGCGTGAGTCTGCGCTAGTTCACCGTTAAAAATTTCATGGGGTAGGTTAGGCACCTTATTTGGCGCATAATATGCCGAGCCTGT
Source organism: Pseudoalteromonas sp. MM17-2 (assembly GCF_022347945.1). Lineage (NCBI taxonomy): Bacteria > Pseudomonadati > Pseudomonadota > Gammaproteobacteria > Alteromonadales > Pseudoalteromonadaceae > Pseudoalteromonas > Pseudoalteromonas sp. MM17-2. The sequence continues at coordinate 71,992 of NZ_JAKRFV010000019.1, forward strand.
AATAAGTGGGAACCGAGAGTCACCGGCCACAAATTCTACCCACACCGTATCACCCGACTGGCACGGCTTAAAGTCACCTTCGTTAGTGCGAGCGCCGAAGGGTAGGTGATATTCCGCCCACGGCAAGTCCTTGTCTGGTACTTCATCCCATAATCCTAGCAAGCGTACTTGGCACATTTGAAGGCCATTTGGGTGATTGACACTTACCACCTCTGCTCGATGTTTACCTAGCAATAAATGTTTAGTCACTATTCACAACTCCAGTGGTGGCATGGCATACGTATATGTAACCATGCTGATAATGAATTAACTCAATAATGCTTTGCTCTGCTGGTATTGATTCGTCAAGTACTCGCTGTCCATCAAAACGATGAATCTTTAGCTTTACATTATCGGTAGGTTTAAAAACAGTGGTACCTCGCATTTCAAAGCGAAGCTTAGGAACAATGTGTCGATTCAAGCGCTTGATTTTATCTTCACCTATATTTGGGATTATGCGGCGCTCATATTGATCATTACTCTGCTTGGCCCCCTTTGTTATGTCAAAGTAACAGTGATTCTTTAAGCGCTCTCGCGTGATCAAACTGCCGCTAAAAGACTGCTTTAGCGACCAAATTGAATGATAAGCTCGCGAGTTCTTGTATTCTAAATCGGCTTTTGTTGTTTGCCTTGCGATATAGTCGTAAGCCCTTAAATAGAAATGGCCCCGACAATAAAAAAACCGAGCGCCCATTTCCTTAGCCATTTCTTTGATAAGCTGGCTTGCTGTTACCCCTGCGTGCAAGTGGTAAGTTCCACGGCCCACGATGCCATCGATGTGCACCGGATAGCCTTTTATGAGCTCGTTAAGAATTTGCTTAGGTGATTTATCGACAAAAAAGCGAGGTTTTATGGTCTTGGCTTTAAGTTCATACACTGCAGTAGGTAAGCATTCCACCAGCAAGGTATCTCCATCACGCTTAGGATCGCTAACTACGGTAAACTTCTCTGTGAACTGTGAACCATCGTCCATGTGAACGTCACCAAGAGTCATAGTAAGCACGCTTTCATACTTTAACCCGAGTGAGTCGCGCACATCGCCATCCATATCAGACACAGTAAGTAGTAGGCGAGAGCCGTCTATATCGGATGCTTCTACGTACAACACTTTTAAGATGTAACCTAAAGGCATTTCAGTGCCATCAATGAGCACTTTTTGGGTGAAAATTGTTGATACACTCATTCCCGTACTACCTCATCACCCTGCCGTGTTCTGCCAATTGGTAGGTCACTTCATGCGGGGTGATCTCTCTACCTTGAATTACATCGCCGCGCACTGTAATCATCGTTGTGGTAGCAAAAAAGCGCCCCTCAGTGGTAGAAGTGCTTGCTGGGTCAAAGCTGATTAAATGAGGCTCAACCACCTCCGCATCAAGCGTGCCGGAAAGCCCGTTTATATGTGTGTTAGGTTTGTAATGACAGCCTTCTAGATATAACGAGGAAAGCAGCAACGTAGAGATGCGATCTACTGTGTTCTGATCAAAGCCAACAACAAACAGTGTATAGTCAAACTCTCCCTTAAAGACTTCATTTATGCTTTTATCAGTAATTATGCGGTCATTTTGGGACACTTGATCCTCTGGCTGTGCAGGGCGAATACCCACACCACGATAGAAGTAAACCACCGGTGTGCGCTTGTTTATTCGCTTATGTAGTTGGCTAAAGCTCTCATCGTTTAGAATACGCTTTCTTGCTACCTTACTTCCGGCTAGCGCCTGCAAAAACGTTTTTGGCTCTTCATATTGGCCTAGAAAGAATTTTTCTTCTATGGGCGAGGCAATAAACTCTTTCAGCGCCTTATCTCGGTTATTGCTTGATGTCACTTTAAAACGAGCAATTTTCTCAGCAAGGAAGTTACCAAAACCAAAGTCATGATCAATTAAGCTGGTTGTTTCATATTGCTGTGACTCTTCTAGACGGTAGCCTGTCCACTTGATTGGTTGCATAGCTATGCTCCTGCATTAATTAATTCAAGATCACCGAACGGCACGCACCAATATATGCGCACAGCATCAATATGCTTATATGGTGCTGGGGTAGAGCGATGGACATACCACCAGCGTGAGATTTGTTTATCACCGACAATCTCAGGGTACTCAATGACTGAGCCGTCTGGTACGGTACCGGCGGATAGGCGGCACTTGAAAAGCTCATTCTCACCCATCCCCAAGCTATCGCCATCGTGGCCCGTCAATAGCATAGGGTCGTCATTCGGTACCTCGATGAGAGAAACCGGAACCGGCGATTGATACGCTTCTGCTTTGGTATGATCATCTATCATCCCGAATGTCGGTTGCTCTCCCTCTGGATTCAGAGCTTCGGTATCGTCTACCGGTAAATATAAAAGGCCATCAAAAGCCATAGGGTGCACTAAGAAAAGCGCTGCCCAGTCTTTCTTAAGTTGTTCTGTTAAGGGCTGGTGGCCGGAACCTTTAATTCGCATTGTCTAACGCCTTTTTCACTGCTGCTTCGCTCAAGCCTGATTGACTGGCGTAAGCGGATATTGCCTTACTACGATCAACGCCTAGCTTCATTGCCAAGTTAACCGCTGCCTGTGCCTGCTTGCCGATGGCACGCTTAATATTTTGTTCGCGCTCTTGCTTTAATTTGCCTATTTTTTTGTTCAGCGTTTCAGTGCTCTTCTTAGCCCGTTTTAGCTGCTTTCTAAGCTTTGCCGCCTCATCACCAGTTACATCCCTTAACTGTCGCTGTAGCCCCTCTCTGCGCTTGTTGTAGCGAGCATATTCATGCTTAGCTTGGGAGACTTGCGCGTCCGATATTTTTAGGCTGCGGTTCTTGCTTAACTCTTTTTGGTCTTCGCCGCGCCACGTTTTAGTTGCACCGGCACCACTGTCTGTGAATCCATTTTTCCGCGCCTGAATATCCATCTGTTTCCCTAGATAGCGTCTAGGTACGGCAGACTGGAGTAGTTGAACTGCTTTCAATACGTGCTTGCAGGCGGTACCTTCTAAATTAGGGTTTCGTACTTTGGGGTAGGCCATTTCTCTTGGTTGGCCCAACTGATACCCGCCTACTGTGGCCATATAGCGATACCAGTATTGATGCTTGCCACAATCACACTCGATGGAGTAACGTCCTCGCGCGGCACGTTTAACGGCGGCTTGATAGCCTTCCTCGGTAGGCTCTGCGTTTTCTAGCTCTTCTTCCCAATCCTCGAGCCTTAACTTAACTCGGTGGTTTTCATGTTTTGATTTTGTGCTGGCTTTGACTCGGAAAATGACTACATTGCCTCTTTCCATCTTGATGAGATTACCTGAGGAAAGGCCTAAGCCATCATTAGAGCTGCCGTTGGCGCGTTTAATGTCGATAGAGCGAGCGTTGGCCACCAGCTCGGCATAGCTAATACCTTTATCGCCATTGGTACGCTTCCTGAACTGCTTGCGCATTTTTTCAAAGCGCTTTAAGTCCTCTATTGTGAAGCTGGTACCGTCTTCCTTCTTACCTATTTTTACAAGGTCTTCAACGCTTTTGCGTTTTAGCTTTTGTGGGGGGAGCGTGCGCTTAGCATGCGTGCGGTTCTTGCGTTGCTGGCGTGTAATTTCCGCAAACACCTTTACAAACTGGCTCTCGCTTAGGCCATCAGTTAGGTAGGCTCCGTTCTTGTCTTGCTCGAATGGTTTAGGGGGTGTTTGAGGCATAGTTACAATCAAAGCTGTTCATGAATCGCATAAGATAGCGCTATGCCAAAAGAGGATTAATTTTCTGAGTATTGTTTGATTTTTTCTCGCACGTAGATTTTCGAGGGGAGTTTGATTGTTTGGGCTACCGTCATTGGCTGGGCTCGGTCTTCTCGATTGGCCATTAAGTCCACCAGCCAGTCTAGATCAGGCATTTTGTAGACTCGCTGCGAGATTAAGTCACTACGCATTACTTCATCTATCTTAATTTCATGCTGTACGTAACTTACTTTGTTGTTGCTTACATCACTGAGGATGTCTTTATACATTTGAGCACGGATAACCAAGTCATCTACTTGTAGGTTGCTAAATAAGCTCAGGCTCATGGTTTGTAATCTCCTATTGCGTTAATCATGCGTTCTAGGGGGTCGCTACTTTCACTCTGGTTTTCATTCAACTTATCTAGTTCAGCAAACATTTGGTTGGTGAATGACGCTTGGAGTACTGTTTGTGAATACCCGCAATGGATCATGAGTAGCAACAGAAGTGCTTGGTCTTTTAATACCGGCCAATCGACATTAAAGTACTGCTGGCCGTCATCACGAATACGGATATTGTAGGCGCTGTTGGGAATGTCGAAGCCGTGTGCACCCTCGGGAAGGGATATGGCGTTTGCCGAACTTAGCGCAAGATAGCGGCTCATGCTTTTTCCAAGTATCTGCTCACCAGTGGCATCATCTTTACCGGCTAATGCAACTCTATGGCCATAGTCATTGAGTAGCCCACTCGGATCGTCTATGAAAAGCATCACCTCATTACTTGATAGCCTTTTTTCACATTCGCTAAGAAACTTTTTTAGCTCTTCTACCCCGTTTGGCAGGTTCACCACTTCTAAAACGTGGATTGAATTATCGGTAGCTGTGGCTAAGCCGAAAATAGGCAGCTTACCGGACAGGCTTAGCACTGCAATTCTGTTTTCCATAGTGACACCCATAAAAAAGCCCCAGCAATATGTTGGGGCTTTGGCTTACTTTAACTATTAAGGAACAAGCTTTAGGCGGAAGTTTAAATGCCCACTGCATGGATAAGGTACGATTAAATTTTTACTTTGGCAATATGTTAGGATGAAATATTTACGGTGAATTTAGGCGGCAGCTTTGAAGTTTGCAAATAAAAAAGCCCCTGCGCTTAGGGGCTTTTTGAGCAATGTTACTGCAATGCAAATCTTTGGGACAAGTACAAAATATCAGCAAGCCTAACGGGGTAGGAAATAAAGCCCCTAGTAATAAGGGGCTTTGAAGTCAAAATTAACCCAAACTTTCCTGTAGTCGTTCTATTTAATGAATAGAACCCCCGAGAGGGTGAAGTAACTTTAACCGTACTATAGGCAATAGTCAACACTAAACGCAGTGTTAGGATGTATTATTGCCAAGGTATTTCCTCTCCTATGCTTTCGTATACTTCTATAAGTAAATCATCCTGCGCACCATACTCTTTCTCAAACGCCGATTTTCCGCCGTAAGAGCCTTTTGCGTGCACTGGGTACACGTTGGGGTATCTATCACGCAACTCTTTTTCCAATGGCGTGTCGTGGTGGTGTGCGCACAAAGGAAGCACCATTGCATGAGCCCATGGTTTTGTTCTCCCATGAACATGATGCAAAGACGTAACTGAGTTTGTTCTCCCTTGTTTTTGGCAAGCTTTGCAGGGGAGTTGGCCAATTAGGTCTTGGTATCGTTTTTCTGCCGCCGTAATTGACCGGCCCTTTAACCCCTTGCTGGCTTTTTTTGACTTACTGCCTTTTTTGCTCAACGTATTAACGCATTTGCCTAGCTTTTCCTGATGACGCTCTCGAGCGCGCTGTGTTGCTCGCTCTTGAGCGGCCCTTTGCTTGGCTCGCAATTTCTCTTGGTAAACTGGGTCATTCAGTTTGGCTCGCTGTTTTTGGCGCTGGCGTTCTTGCGACTCTTTAGCCTTTTGGAGCTGACGTTTACGCTTTTCTTCTGGTGAGCGAGGCACGCTTAAATTCCCAAGCCGCTTGAGTAGCTACTGGCGTATGCAACTGCAAGTGAGTATAAAGCCACGTTAATGAGAAGTAGCCCTATAACCTGCTTACTGGTTTTTGAAATATTGCTTTTGGCCATCATTCTTTACCTTATTGAGTTGCTGATTGTGCGATTGTTTTGCCGAGGTTATAAACTGCGTTCTGCGCCTTAAGCGCAAACGTTTTGATACAAGAGGGTTCATGACTGCTTAAATACCTCTTCATCATCTTCTCTGAGCGGGAACCCATGGCAATAGATGCCTGTTTCCACATCGTAAGGGATCTTGCTCTTGTGAACGTTAAGTGCATGCTCATAACCGGCAGCAAAGGCAAACTCATGAGAGGCGTAACTAGCATAGTAGGCGTCATTACCTCTGCGTGCCTCAAGCACTCCACCAGCGAATGATGTAAGAAACTCATCGCGGCGCTCAAGGCGTAGAGCTGGCGTTCCATCCTCATCATTTGTAACAACCACAAACCCTAGTTTGGCGGCTTGCTCTGCAGCTGCTTTATTGAAAGCGCCTACGTAGAGGTCACGCTCTGAAACGTACTCTAATAAGTAACCATGCTCACCCTCGGGCATGCCTGCACATTTTGCTTCCATCATGCTAACGACTAGCGCTAACAGCTTTTTGGGAATATTTACAAGATTTGTCATGCTCTCTATCCATTCCTATTTTTTTTAGCTTCTCTAATTCTTTAAGCAGCGTATGGTTTGCTCTTTCTAGCTGCTCTTCTGTTAGTCGCTCCACCATCGCCACCGCTTTTTGTATTGGTGTAGGGTAGTGGAGCGATAGCACTCCTAACATCGACTGCTTAAGAGGTTTGTAGGCGATTCTTAGCACCTCTCCGGTGTCTATTACCTCTGCTGACACCTGAATGATGTGAGAGGGATATGTCTTCTTCCTGAATATATAAACCAACTTAAACCTTTTGTTAGGATGTAATCAGGCCAGAGGCCTATAAATCGTTAATCGATCCATTGCTGTCATGGTCGGCTTACAGGGAGTATTCTTTGAGCGCTTCCGATTGATTTTAATGTCGTTATTCCGAGCAATGTGGATTACCGTTATTCGCGTTTTATCCAGCCTCTCGGCTATTTGGTCTGCGTTGTAACCTTGCTGAGCAAGATCAGTTATCTTCTCGACATCTTGAACCAGTTTAAGTCGCTTCCCTAGTTCGTCATCGCAGATATTAAGGGCTCTTTCTTTATCGGCTTTGCTTATCGAAAGTAGCGAGCGGCGAGTGCAAAAACCTTCACCTCGATACGTTTCTTTACGCTCAGTGATACTAAAGCCGTGATCGTCTTTAAGGCATTTGATTAGCTTGTAGACCACCTGAGAATCAGCAATGTCACACTCCACTGAAAGCTCTTTTATCGACTTTTCACCCTTTACCAGCAACTCTAAAATTTTTCGTTTTCGCTTAATTGTATTCTCTGCAACCCGCATAGCACACTCCCGAAACTCGGTCTAGTGCGCTATATAAACAACTTGTTAGGATGTATAAACCGTACTATATACCACTCGCATAGTACGCTCAATAATTAGATGCTTTGCCCTCCTAGTAATGATTCAAAGTCGGTCATCACGAATCTCATGATCTCTGGCTTCATTGGCTTTTCGCTGACCTGCTCGCCGGTGTATTCAAACCCTAGCTGGTGGACTTCCTCGGGTGTGTAAATGCCATGAGGGGCACCTTTCCCAAGCCAACATTCAGCACGGTAGTCAACCACATAACCAAAGCACTCAAGCCAAAAGTGAACATCAATACTCTTAGCTGGCTCACTGATGTTGTACAGAGTGCCGCGCATTAGCTTTGCTTCAATATGCTGGTCATATAGCAAACGCAACGCTATGCGAGAGAAACCATCACATTCCACCGGCGCATTAATAGCTGGCTCAATAATATCCTTAATAGTACGCTTCATTGCTTCTTAGCCTTTTCTTTTCGCTTGATGTTCACCTTGTCACCAGCTGGCATTATCCACGCTGTATCAGTGTCATTGTACTGCACTTCGGTGTTGCCGCTTTCATGTGTTTCGATAACATCAAAAACAAGGCGCTTTTTTTGGACAAGCAAATAAAGCTCTGCCTTTTTCTTGGTGATTTTAGCTAGTGCAGGGCGCTCAGTTGCCCCAAAGTACACTAGCTCAGTGTATTTATCTGCCGCTTTGGTAATGACAGAAAGCTTGGTAGGGCGCTTATAGAAAGCGTGCGTTTCATCATCTTGGGCTTGCTCAAAGGTGGCCGTAAATTCAACCTCCAAACCAGCCTCTGACATCCTAAAGAATGCCGCTGGCACCGAGCCCCATACGGTAGCGCCATTTTCAAGCTCCACCAGCATTTTCCAGTCAACTTGATTGTAACCGTAAGTGCTTTCAAGTCCTTTAACCGTGACCACTTTGCCGCGCACGGTTTGCTTGCCTGTTGGCGCGGTGCCTTTGGCCGCTTTTATTTTTTTCTTGGTGTGTTCTTTAGCTTGCTCGAAGTGCTCAGTAATTTGCTTAGCAACAACATTAAGCAGGCCTTTGCTGGCGCTTTCGACATACACGTATGCAGTATTAAGCTTAGTTACACGATCAGTCCAGCTGCTTCCTGCGTTGATTCTAACGCCGGTAATTTCAAGCGCTGTTACCGCTTTTAGCTCTTTGCCAGCGAATTTAAAGCGCTGCTTGTGAAGGAAATTAAAGTTACCGACACCACCAAAAGCAGCCTCTTCATCATCCTCAAATAGATTAGGCAGGAACTCGCCCTTACCGTAAACACGCTCACCCAGCTCAGGGTGAGCGAAAATATAACCATCAACAGGGGCGTGCAAACGTCCATTAGCGTCCATATTTGGTGGAGTGCCATCATTAGCAGTGCAAGCGGCTTCGTTAATTTCATCTTTGCGTTTAGCGATGCGCTTTTTAACGCCTTTGATGTAGTCATTAGCCGCTGTTTTAATCTTTTTTGAAATATCCATATCAAGCCCCGTTAAATTGATGTGTTACAACTTGTTATAACTAACTATACGGATTAGTTGCGCGATGTGCAACTTTTTATTTAGGCTGGTGGTTTGGGTAGTGCGTCCAATAACCTTACATGTAAAGAAACTAGACGCACAAAAGCCGTTAGTCCTTTTTCGAAGCGCAATAGAGCGCCTTAACAAATTCAAAGGCAGTTCCGTGCACCGGCTTCATTTTGTCGGTATTGTCCGCCTTGGCAACAAGTTCGTTGTCGTAGTAACAGCACAGTCCAACGTCTTCATGTGTCGCTTCAAACTTAGAAAGCTCAACATTGGCCCAGTGCAACATATCACTAAGGAACTCGCCATCAACGATAGCATCAGCGACCAACTTGCCACCTATAGCGCTCACTTCTATCTCTTGACCTACAGACCAGCCAAGTGCAGATAGCACGCTGGTGGGCACTATAAAGCCGCTTGAATTACCAACTTTTCTTATTCTTACCGTTTTACTCATTACTTACTTTTCCACTGTTTGTGCTGTTAATTTCCTCTAGCGCTTCCTGTACAGCTCTTATAATGCGGCACACGTATGCGTACTTGTGGCATTCCATTTCAGGGACATCTATGCCATCTGTAGCTAGCTCATAATCATCATCGTCAATTTCTAGTGTGTCTGGGTTTGTCCATGGCGCATAAGTAAACTCGGGGGCATGCTGTTCCCATCCATCAACCGATGTTTCGTAAATTCCGCGAGCGCTACGCTTACTAATATGGCCTTCGCGCCTAAGTTCTACCGCTCTCTTTTTCATAATGACTTCAAGTGCGTCAAAATCAGGGCGGGTACTTACGTGAACGCCAAAATTACCAGCGATATATTCTTTTGGAGCCTTAGCAAAGAAACCAGCAATGGTGTCTCCCATAGCACCCCAATAGGCCGACCACGACTTACCGTAGCACTCAACTGTTATTTTACCTTTGCCGTGCTCAAAATCTTCTAGATAAACTGTGATAGGATCTAGCCGCTCCAACCCTGTTAAGCGTATTTTTGTTACGTGGCTTTGTTCTATATTCATTGTCCGGCCCCCTCGCTATCAGCACCAGCTATTAATAAAATTATGTCTTTCATTAAATTGCCCTCAATCTAAGCCAGCTTGGCGAGTGGCCAGTGACATTAAGCCACCTAGAACCCTCACTCTATCTGCTGCAAACATTTGCTCTTGCTCTGCGGCTTCGGCTAACTGCTTCCAATCAATAATGGCTGCATACTCATTATGCCCAACCGCACTATCTATCAGCTCTTGTTTTGCTCTCTCGAAATCCATTTGAACCTCACTAAGGCCACCATGCGGGGAGCTGGTGGCGTTGTTGATATTTAGTAACCGTTTTTCTCGATGTCTTGCTTGCGGCTCTCCCAGTCGCGCTTAAGGTACTTGCTTGGCGTACCGTAAGCATAAAGCCCTTCTAGGCGCTTACCTTTGCCATTGGCCTGAGTGCGCACCTCAAACATGTAATCGTCCATGGCATAGTAAAGCGGTGCTTTGGTGTCGATGGTGGACCAGTGCTTATCACGCGCTTGGTAGTATTGCTCAAGCATTTCCTTTTCTGACGACACGACTGCTGTCCACTCGCTAACCACTTCACCCAAGTACCAAAGGCGGTAATGATTTTCCTGCGCTAACTCTGCTAGGCGTTTACTGTGCTTTTCTGCTGCCTTAGTGAGGCGCGCAGCTGCTTTTGCATCCTTTTCGGCCTGAGCCTTGGCTTTTTCCGCTTTGCGCTCCTGAGCTTCTTCATGGCGCTTCTGGCGCTCTTCTGCCTCTAACGCTTCGACATCAACAGTGCGCGGTTCGTATTCTTTCCAGTTCTCTAGACGCTCGCTTAACGCTTCGACAGTGGCCGCTAATGAGGCAATGTTCGCTTTGGCATGATTTAGCGCCTTGGCAGACTCACTGATAGCTAAGCGGTGTTCGGATTCAGCCACCAGCTTTGCGTGCTCTTGCTCTTTATAGGGCAAATCACCTTGGGCCATTTCAAGCTCGTTCTGTACGTCAACAATTGCTTTTTCAAGCAGTGCAGGTGCATTCTTGTGGCCATAATGCGGCTTGAAGGCACCGTAACAGTTACCTGTTTGGCCACCCCAGCGAATGGTGTATCCGTGCGCTACCATGTTGTGACCTTTTACAGCCTGGGTGTTGCCGCATATTGTGCATTCGCTCTGGTTTTGAATCCGTGATTTCATGGTTACTTACCTGTATTGTTGTAACTTGTTATAACAATAGTATAGGGCAAAAACCCACAAAGCAAGATTAAATAGAAAAAAGTTTACTATTGGTAAACTTATCTTGTATCATTAAATCAAAGGAAGGGGTCTATGCACGTAATTAGTAGAAAACCGTTTAAAGAAGCCGCGCTAAAGTACCCCAACAAAGCAGACGCTATAGACGCTGTGTATAGGGTGCTAAACGGAACCGAATTCAAAAGCTCGGCGGAACTAAAAAAAGTGTTCGCCAGCCTAGATAACTTTAAGTACAAAAAAGACTGGTGGGTAATCGACATCGGGGGCAATGACTTAAGGTTGGTAGCAATGATCGTATTTCGAAACGGCAAGGTGTTTGTTAAGCACATTGTCCCCCACGCTGAGTACGATGTGATTTGCAAAGAAGCCCGCAAGGGCAAGTGAGGAAATATGAATCTCCAAAAACTAAGCGACAGTATTAATAGCGCAATGAGCGAAATTTCATTCTTTGCTAGCGGTGGTATACATAGTGCTGATGAGCATGAGCACGCGCTTAGCATGATTGACGAGCTTAGCGAGGACTATGAGCGCAACGAGTATTTAATCGATCTCATTGCTAGCGCTGTGCAAGAGTACGAAAACAACGCACCTGAGTTCGCAGAGTTCAACTCTCGCGTTGAAGGTGTTGAACCTTGCGTTGCGATGCTCGAGGTGCTTGTAGACCAGCACAACTTGACCACCAGTGATTTACCAGAGATTGGCGGCAAAAGCATGGTGAGCCAAGTGCTCAACGGCAAAAAACAGATGACTCGAAAACATATAGAACGGCTTGCCCAGCGCTTTAATGTCAGTCCGGCGCTGTTCTTCTAGCGGCCACCAGCTCCTTATACGTAAACCTAAAAAAACCGGCTCAAGTGGCCGGTTTGCTTTTCAAAAATTGCACAAAGTGTTTATTTCCTGAGCATACCTTGTCATACTTATAGGTAAACCACTCGTTAATAGGGAAATTGATGAAGCAGATACTTTTTGTCCTACCATTTATTTTTTCATGTAGCGCCTCTCAGGCTGCGCAAAAGTGTGACTTTACCGGTAAAGATAAGCTTATTTATGAAATTGCCAAACCTCTGATGCCTTTGGAGTGCAAAACATCCGGCAATGCTTATCGCCTTACCGGTGAGGGCATCAATATTGAAATCAGCTCATATACAAACAAGGAGATGCTTGATGATGAGATGACTGTTGACGGCGAGCGCCTGACCTTCAATCAGCTTTACAGTGCAACTCAATCACCCGAGCCAAGTATTACAAACGAC
>NZ_JAKRFV010000020.1:0-81658 GCF_022347945.1 Pseudoalteromonas sp. MM17-2
AGCGAGGGAATAATCTCGTTGAGTTCGTTTGCTATTTGATTTCATTACACTCTCCAAATTAAGTTTGAAAAGTGTCAACGCTATTTAGGACGGGTCAGAAGAGTTAAAAAAAGCGCCTAACGGCGCTTTTTTATTGCTTGTCGAGGTAATCAAACACCAAATTGGTCATCGCTTTGACCCCTAATGGCAACGCTTTCTCGTCGATGTAAAAGTGCGGCGAGTGGTTGCTTGGCGCCGTTTTGGCATCCTGATCCTTTGGCGTCACTCCCAAAAAGAAGAACAGTCCAGGGGTTTCCAGGGCATAGTAGGAGAAGTCTTCAGCGCCGGTGATCAAATCTGTAGTGATGACATTGTCGCTGCCTGCGGCCTGTTGCAGCGTGGGGGTCATCATGTTTGTTAACTGCGGATCATTCACGGTGACCGGGTAACCATGGTCGATATGGATATCAGCCTTTGCCCCGGCTGCCTGGGCGGTTAACTCCACAGTTTTTTGCAAGCGCTGCTTGATGTCGGCGCGCATTTGCTGATCAAAGGTGCGAATAGTGCCCACCATCTCCACCTCATCAGGGATAATATTACTGCGTACCCCACCATTGATGGCACCAAAAGAAATCACCGAAGGCGCTTTGGTGACATCGACTTGGCGCGAAGCAATGGTTTGTGTAGCCATAATGATTTGGCTAGAAGCGACAATGGGATCGACTCCATTCCAAGGTCGTGAACCATGAGTCTGACGACCTTTGACCTTGATGTTAAATGAGTCCTCACTGGCCATCAACGGCCCTGAGCGAAAACCAATTTGCCCGGTATTAAGTGATGAGGTGACATGCAAACCAAACACCGCCTCAGGCTTTTGTGCAAATAAGCCTTCTTTAAGCATCAGTTCGGCACCGCCCTGCTCTCCCTCAGGAGCGCCTTCTTCCGCTGGTTGGAACACAAACAGTATTTCCCCAGCTAATTCAGACTTTAACGCCACCAAGGACTCAGCCACAGCCATAAGGATAGCGACATGGGCATCGTGACCACAGGCATGCATCACCCCCACTTTTTGGCCACGGTAAGTGGCACTCTGCTGCGAGGCAAAAGGCAAGTCTACTTGCTCGGTCACAGGCAGTGCGTCCATATCCGCACGCAAGGCAATCAAGGGTCCCGGTTTATCACCCTTGAGCCTGGCTACCACCCCGGTATGAGCCACGCCGGTTTCCACCTCAAGGCCCAAGCTTTGTAAGTGTTCGGCCACGTACTGCGCGGTCTTAAACTCACGGTTACTCAATTCCGGATATTGGTGAATATGACGTCGCCAAGTGATCACCTTATCGGCAACCTTTTCATTGGCTTGTTGAATTTGTTGGTCTAAATCAGCGGCCGCAACGCTTGATGTGACACTAAACATGCCTGCCAGCAATAACGCTTGACCTAAAACCGAAAGCTTTGTCATGGATTGTTCCCCTGTTGAATAATGGTCGGTGCTTACACCTCGATATTAACGCTAATGTAACACTTAGGTGAAAAACAGTGGGTTGCGACCAACGACATAAAAAAGCCTGCGCGAAGGCAGGCTTTACTCATGAGCTTAGTTATTGGCGCGCTGCCAAGGCCCGCCATTGATGGGGTCGTCACCTTGTGTCCACCATTTAGCCTGATACAGGACACCATTTTTGCTGGCTTGGTCACCCCCCACGTAGATAGTCGCCGCATCCCAGGTGATCGCCCCGTCACCGGGTGCAGGGTCTACCGGATCGCTTGGCGGTGTCGGCTCGCTTTGGCCGCCACTGTCAATAAGTTGCCATGGCCCACCATTAAGAGGGTCATCACCTTGAGTCCACCACTTGGCCTCATAGATTTGCCCACCTTGGCTCACTTGCTCACCTTGTACATAGACCATTGCTGCATCCCACGCTGCAACGCCATCCACAGGAGGCTCTGTGGGCGGCTCACTAGGCAAGGTGTCGCTGACGCGCACTTGCGGCCAGCCGGCATGAGACTGATAGAAGTTAGTAACACATTTTTCATAGTCACCGGGGACCAAGGCCGAATAAGCCGTTTGATAACCTACTAGCTTACATTCGAAGGAATAGCCACCGGGGCGGTCGGCATAATAGCCCCAATCACCTTCCCAATTGGTGTATAACACATCTGTCGCGCCCTCAAGATTAAGACTGCCATAAGGGGTTTGTTGCCAACAGGTGTCTTCTTCGTCACTTTCTATAACGATATTGTAGTGATGAGCGAGGCCCTGCCAATAACGAATACGATTGACTGGTTGGCCCTTATATTTATTTTGCTCGCCGCACTCTATACCACCATTGATAACATTAATGGTGGTGCCAAAGCCATAACCAATCCCGGCATTACGCTCACGCTGCGACGGCACCCAAGTACGGTCAATCACGTGTAACATGGCCGGTTTCGGGGCTTGCGGAGTGAGGAAAAACCAAATTGCTGAAGCCAAGTTTAACCACGAGTCCGCCACTAACGCCGGGTTATTTAGCAATACGGTGGCGTCACCATCGAACATGACTTCTGAGAATGCCCCGTAGTTAAAATGATAAGAGAGCTGTTTTGCGCCGCGACCAAAGTAACCCTGACCTGGAGCGCATGGCCAACGGCGGTTTTGCCAATCATTTTGACCGCAGCCTGTGGTGTAGCCCTCTTCGCCCTCGGACCATCCCATTTCTCGCACATGCACCAACGCTTGCTGCCACTCCTCTAACCCCAAAGGGTTATCAGAGACGTTGTCTTTACTGATATGACCGCCAGTTTCTTGGGCAAAGTGAGCAAAGGCTGTGACTATTGAGCGTTTGCAAATGGCATCGCCATCGCGACCATCGCTATAGTCGCCACAAAACGCGGGAAATTTGCCTATTGCTCTTAAAAATCGCGTGTAGGTGTACTCTGGTGCCGCCATTTGCGTAAGAAAGTCCCACTGCTGCTGTGGAAATACCCGCTGTGCGCGCTGCACGTTTTCGGGGTTAGTGGCGCTCCCTGGGACAATAGCTTCAACCACGGCATTGTCGCGAGTACGCAGTGCCTGCGCCCACACTTGATACATAGGATCGGCTGTTTTTGCCGCTGCCATGGCTTCAACATCGGCTTTGGCGACGACATAGCCCTCGGGGTTCTGTGGATCGGGTTGTACATTAATGGCGTGGGCCGCTGTGGAGACGGCTGCGCTGATCCCCAGCACGGTGAATAGTTGTGTTGTTGTAGACATATTTGACTCATTTTTTCGTTGTAAGACCGACCAGCTGCTCATGCACTGATCACTGAGCCCTCCCACCGTTTATTGTTGCCACAAAGACAGCGTTGTCAAATATATTTTTACATTGTATTTTCAATTTTACTTATATAGGGGACATTAAATTGACGGGGCACACGCTAAGTCAGCTACGCTGACCTAGCGTATTTACAACAGTTTAGTTAACAGCAATAAGCTCAACGTCGAAGATTAACAAGCTTGCTGGGGCGATATTCCCCACCCGGCGGTTACCATAGGCTAGTTTGGCTGGAATATACAGCGTGGCCCGCTCTCCAGCATGCATGGCAAGCAACCCTTGCTGCCAGCCACTGATCACTTGGTTTAATTTGAAGGTCAGGGGTTGGCCTCGCTTCTGGGAGTTATCGAATTCACTGCCATCAAGCAATGTGCCCCGATAGTGCACCGTTACTTTCGACTTAGCGCTTGGCTGCTCACCAGCCTGATTGCGAGTATGCCACAGCATTTGCACCCCACAATCAAGCTCCACAACTCCTTCTTTGTGTTTGTTCTCGGCCAGAAATAGCGCCTCGGCATCGCCATTTTCTGCTGCTGCCGCTTGATTGCGCCGATGGCCGCGAAAGGTCAGTACCAACAACACGACAATGGCGAGAATTAATAACGCATTAATCATCCTTTTCTTCCTCACCAGCAACAATGTCAGCTATAGCCCGCAAGCGTTTCATGGCTAAGTCGTGCAAGCTTCCTTCGGGATATTGGCCCTGATGAAATTGCCCGCATTGCTTACCAGTCAGCAAACTGAGGGCTTCATCGACACTCGAAACTGGATAAATATGGAACTTTCCCTGCTCAACGGCACTTATCACCTCTTGGTTGAGCACCAGGTTCAAACAATTTGACTTGGGAATAATGACCCCTTGCTGAGTGTCTAAACCGCGCATTTGGCAAAGTTTGAAGAACCCTTCAATCTTTTCGTTAACACCGCCAATGGCTTGCACTTCACCGCGTTGGTTGATTGAACCAGTCAGTGCAATGCCTTGCTTTATGGGCACTTGGGTAATACTTGAGACCAAAGCACATAACTCAGCCAGCGAGGCACTGTCACCATCGATATAGCCATAGCTTTGCTCAATTGCGATGTTGGCACTGAGAGTCAGGCTGAAATCCTGCGCGTATTTATTCCCTAAGTAGCCGGTTAGCAACATGACACCTTTTGAGTGAATAGACTTACCCAATTCGGCTTCGCGCTCAATATCAATCACCCCATCACTGCCTGCATAAACCGAAGCGCTCATACGCGCCGGAGTGCCAAATGAGGTATCACCTACGTGCAACACGGTAAGGCCATTAACAATGCCGACTGCCTCACCTTGTGTATCAATGAGAATGTGTCCTTCACGAATATCACTCAGCATGTTTTCGCTCATTTGCCCAGTGCGATACTCTTTCCCAGCAATTGCTTCTTCTACGTGGGCAGCTAGGATCTGTTCACTGCTGTCTTGACGAGCATAAAAGCTTGCTTCAGCCACTAACTCAAGTACATCGGCAAAACGTGCTGACAACTTTTGTTGATGCTCAGCCTGGCGGTGGCTAAAACGCAACAGCAGTGCCATCGCCTCATTATTAGGTTCAATTTTCAGCTTTTCTCGACAATACTCAATCACTTTAGTGATAAATTGATATTGGTATTTATCTGAGCCTGGAAGGTAGTAATCAAAATCAGCCAGAACGCGAAAATGCTCAGCAAACTCTTCGTCATATTCATTGAGGGTGTAATACAAATCCCGAGAACCCAGTAAAATCACTTTTACATCCAGCGGGATCAGTTGCGGTCGTAAGGTGAAGCTGCTACCTACCGAGCTGTCTTGGTAAGGTAAATCATTTTTTATCTGATGTGTTTTTAATGATAGTTTTAAGCCATCCCACACTTGCGCGTTGGTCATCACTTTTTCCGCATCCATAATCAGATAACCACCATTGGCACGGTGCAGTGCGCCAGGCTGAATGCTGCGATAACTGGTTACCAACGACCCTTGCGATGTTGAATATTCTATTTTGCCAAACAGATTACCAAAGGTCGGATTAGGCTCATAAATAACTGGCGCGGGATCGTCTTCTTTAAAAGACACCAATAAATTGGGAGCAAAGAATTCGGTAAGCATCTCATCACGATCATACTCATCTTTGTTATCTTCACTGCCTTGCTCTTCATCAAGCCACTCGAGTACCGTATCAACCAACTCTGAGCGTAAATCTTTTAAGTAACGCAACACCCCAACATGGGTGGCATACTTGTGCTCAAGCTCACGTAAAAGCGGTTTGATTGCCGCTTCGGCGGTGCTTTTCTTCAGCTTGCGCAGTGCCTCGCTAGACTCGCGCTTCCACTTTGGCAGCTCAATAAGGGCATCAATTAATGCGTCTTCAAGCTCTGCGATAGCGTCAAGAAAGCGCTCTTGCGTGGGCTCATCAAGGGCACTGAACTGCTCATCGCTGAGGCGCTGATTGTTGACGATTGGCACAAAACCTACGTTATTTTCATCCTCGATCAACTCGACACTGCGGGCATTGGCCAAGTCTTCCACCGCAGCCAACGCATCTTCGTACTTATCTTCAAATTCACGATCTATGGACTTTTTCTTGCGTTGGAACCCAGGGTTATCAAACGCAGCCGGAAAGGTATCGAGAATCTCATCCAGCAACGCATCAATATCGTCGACTAGGACTTGTCCTTCGCCCGGATTCATTAACAAGGCGATAGGCTCGCGGTGATCATCGTAATTATTAACATAGAGCCACTCACGCGGCGTTTCGCGCTCTTTGGCATGTTGTTGCAGTTTATGCTGCACTAACGTAAAGCGCCCTAACGCTGGCTCTCCCATCACATAAGCATTGTACCCAGGAAGCTGCATACCCAGGGCAAATTCCAAAGCACTGTCGGCACGCTGCTGGCCGATAAAAGGTAAGTCCTCGGGGTAGGGATGCGCTAAACAAGTGCGCACATGATTTGCTGAAATTTGTGGGGCCAACGCATTGGCACTAAGAGGAGTAACACCGTTATTGCTTTTATCTTTCATTCGACACATCTTGTAGTGGGCCCTAATAGAGGGCCCCAATTATTATCCGCTGAGCACTGCGTTATGGCTGCAGTGCCTGACGGCTGAAGTGAATTCCTTCGCATTGACTGCAAGGCTGAATCTCACTGGCGTGGTAAATATCCACCTGATGATGGCAATTTTGGCACACTAAGGTGCCCATGGCTATCCATTCTCCAGCGTGATAAACGCCTTTATGCTTAAAGTCTTGGCTAAGCGCTTGCCACTCCAATTGTGACTTATCTTCGATATGTGATAATTCGAACCACAGCGACTCTTTAAGTTCTTGCCATGCTAGCTCGTTGTAGTGTTTCTCGTGTTCAATGAGGTGGTCGATGTCGCGCTGTAAATATTGTTTATATTGCTCGTACTTGTCTTTACTCAGCTCCTGCAAAGCCTGCTTCGACTCCATAAAGGAGGACACCATGTCTTTCACTTCATGCTCTTTCACATCTTTGAGCCAATCACTAAACTGACCCAACCATTGACGATAATCTGCCATGTTCGCTCCTTTTGAATTTAACAGCCTCTCTCTTTGTAACTATAGCCCGCTTGCCGACAATTCAATAACAGCGATAAAAAAGCCTGTGCCTTGCTGTGATTAGATATCGATTTGGGGTATGCTATCGGCAAATTTGTCATCATTTTGCAAGAAGTCTGGAATAGTAGATGCAAGAGCAATATAACCCGCAGGAAATAGAAGCTAAGGCCCAGTCATACTGGGAAGAAAACAAGGTTTTCCAAGTTCGTGAAGACGACTCAAAAGAGAAGTTTTACTGTCTGTCCATGTTCCCCTACCCGAGTGGTCGACTGCACATGGGTCACGTGCGTAACTACACCATTGGTGACGTTGTTTCTCGCTTCCAGCGCTTGCAAGGTAAAAATGTTATGCAACCCATGGGTTGGGACGCCTTTGGCTTGCCGGCAGAGAATGCCGCAATTAAAAACAACACCGCCCCTGCCAAATGGACCTATCAAAATATTGATTACATGCGTAACCAGCTCAAACTATTAGGCTTTGGTTACGACTGGGACCGTGAGATTGCCACCTGTCACCCAGATTACTACAAGTGGGAACAATGGTTCTTCACCAAGCTGTACGAAAAAGGCCTAGTGTACAAAAAAATGTCCACTGTTAACTGGGATCCTGTCGATCAGACTGTTTTAGCAAACGAGCAGGTGATTGATGGTCGTGGTTGGCGCTCTGGTGCTGTGGTTGAGCAAAAAGAAATTCCGCAGTGGTTTATTAAAATCACCGACTACGCACAAGAATTATTAGATGATTTAGACAAGCTTGAGCACTGGCCTGAGCAAGTTAAAACCATGCAGCGCAACTGGATTGGCCGCTCTGAAGGCGTCGACATTACCTTCAAACGCGCCGATAACCAAGGCGAATTCAGCGTCTACACGACACGCCCCGATACCTTCATGGGTGTTACCTATGTGGCTGTTGCCGCAGGCCACCCTATTGCTCAAGAAGCTGCGAAGACCAATGCCGATGTTGCGGCGTTTGTTGAACAGTGTAAAAACACTAAAGTAGCCGAAGCCGACGTTGCCACCATGGACAAAAAAGGCATCGCCACGGGTCTGAACGCAGTTCACCCGCTAACCGGTAAAGAAGTGCCGATTTGGATAGCTAACTTTGTGTTGATGGACTACGGCTCAGGTGCGGTTATGGCAGTACCAGGGCACGATCAACGTGATTTTGAGTTTGCGTCAGCATACGGTCTAGAGATCAAGCAGGTTATTGCTGCCAATGAAGGTGACGAGTGTGATTTATCCAAAGCCGCTTACACAGAAAAAGGCACGCTCATCAATTCTGGTGAATTCGATGGTCTGGATTTTGATGCCGCCTTTAATGCCATTGCCGATAAGTTAGCTGAACTTGGCGTGGGTGAGCGCAAGGTTAATTTCCGCCTGCGCGATTGGGGCGTTAGCCGCCAACGCTATTGGGGTTCACCTATCCCAATGTTGAATAAAGAAGATGGCAGCGAACTGGCAGCGCCAGAAGATATGCTACCGGTGCGCCTACCAGAAGATGTGGTGATGGACGGCGTGACTTCCCCCATTAAATCAGACCCTGAATGGGCCAAGGCAAGCGTCAACGGTGAAACCGTGTTCCACGAGACCGATACCTTCGATACCTTTATGGAATCATCTTGGTACTACGCTCGGTATTGCAGCCCGCGTTACAACGAAGGCATGCTTGAGCCAGGCGCAGCTAACTATTGGCTGCCAGTCAACCAGTATATTGGCGGTATTGAACACGCAATTTTGCACCTGCTTTATGCGCGTTTCTTCCACAAATTATTACGTGATTTTGGCTTGGTCGACTCTGATGAGCCATTTGAGCGCCTACTTTGCCAAGGCATGGTACTGGCCGACACCTACTTCCGCAAAGACGAAAAAGGCGGTGATATTTGGTTCTCACCCAGTGATGTCGAAGTAGAAACTGATGACAAAGGCCGTATCATTAAAGCTTGGCACAAGGATGATGGTCAACCGGTTGAAAGCGCCGGCATGAGCAAGATGTCTAAGTCCAAGAACAATGGCATTGACCCACAAACGGTAATCGACCAATACGGGGCCGATACCGTGCGTTTGTTTATGATGTTTACAGCGCCACCAGAGCAAACACTGGAATGGTCTGACTCCGGTGTTGAAGGCGCGCATCGCTTTATCAAACGGGTGTACAAGTATGCCTATGATGTGAAGCAAGCGGGCTTTGTTGAGCTAGATGTTGCCAGCTTGACGAAAGCGCAAAAAGAACTGCGTCGCGAGTTGCACAAAGCCATCGCTAAAATCACTGATGATTTAGCCCGCCGCCAAACCTTCAATACCGCCATTGCAGCGGTAATGGAACTATCGAACAAGCTGATCAAGGCACCATTAGCTGATGACGGTGACAAAGCCGTAGCCAATGAAGCGTTAGAAGCAATGCTGATTATGCTGGCACCGATTACCCCACACCTATCACATCAGTTGTGGCAAGACCTCGCTAAGCCTGGCGATATCCTTGACGCACAATGGCCTGTTGCCGATCAATCAGCCATGGTTGAAAGTGAGAAACTGGTGGTAGTTCAAGTTAATGGTAAAGTCCGCGCCAAGCTGACTCTAGCGGCCGATGCAGATCAACAGGCCGTTGAGCAAGCAGCCTTTGCAGATGCCAACGTACAGAAGTTCACCGATGGACTCACCGTGCGTAAAGTCATCTACATCAAAGGCAAAGTGCTTAATGTGGTGGCGAACTAAGATGTTCGCTGCCAGTGCACTACGCCGTAGCCTAGTGATCAGCTGCTTAGTATTATTACTAAGCAGCTGTGGTTTTCACCTTAAAAAGGCCTCGGATCTACCGCAAGATCTCATGACTTTGGAAGTCAATGCCAGCGATCCTAATTCAGCTCTGTATGAGCAACTATTGAGTGAACTTGCACGCAGTAATGTGCAGGTCAATAAAGGGTTGCGCGCTAACTCTCCGATGTTACGACTCACCTCCGACCGCCTAGATAGACGAACACTGTCGCTGTTTAAAAACGGTCAGGTCGCAGAATACGAGCTTATTTACTCGGTGTCTTACACGCTTAAGCGAGCAGGTGAAGACCCTATCGAGCAATATTTTGAGCTTTATCGCAATTACCAAGACGATCCAGACAATGCCTTAGCTAAAGCCAATGAAATGACGATTTTGTTGGAGGAGCTACGTAAACAGGCGAGTCGCCGCATTGTTAGGGAGTTAGCACAGCTCTAATGCGCATCTACGCGAATCAACTGGCACAGCAACTATCCCGTGGGCTGGCACCTTTTTACATGGTGTTTGGCGATGAACCCTTTCAAGTTGATGAGTGTATCCGCCATATTCGCCAAAATGCGCGCCAACAAGGCTTTGATGAGGTCATTAAACTCACCGCCGGGGCGCAATTTGACTGGCAAGAGTTAGACGGCCACTACCACAGCCTGTCGCTATTTAGCTCTCGCACCTTGATAGAATTAGACTTAAACGGCCAAAAGCCAGGGAAAACCGGCGCCGAGCACCTAAAGCAATGTGCACAAGGCGTGAATCCTGATTGCATTATTGTGATCCGTGGCATGAAAGCATCGCAAGATGTCCAGCGTTCAGCCTGGTTTAAAGCGCTTGATAAAGAAGGCATCTTTGTCCCCTGCTACCCGCTAACCGGCAATCACTTACGGCGTTGGCTTGATAACCACTGTCAACGTCTAGGTCTTAATCTTGAAGGGGATGCTAAACAGGTGCTGCTCGATACCACAGAGGGTAACCTCTTGGCCTGTCACCAAGAGCTAGAAAAGCTGGCTTTGCTGTACGCAAATAAAGCCATTGATGGGCGCACCCTCACAGGCATGTTATTGAATCAAAATAAGTTTGATATTTTTGATTTGGCTAATGCGGTACTTGGTGGCGAAGGTGACAAAGCGATGCAGGTGTTAGCACGACTGCAAAATGATAACACCGAGCCCACCGCCATCGCTTGGGCTCTTGGTAAGGAAGCGCAGCAACTACTCACACTCGCAGAATTACGCCATCAAGGACAGGATTTTAATAGCGCGTGTAAAAAACTGGGGATTTGGAAGAATCAGCAACCTTTGTATCAAAGAGCCTTGCAGCGCTTAGATATGGCACGTATAGAGCAACTTTGTGATTTACTCAGTGATTTTGATAGCCAGTTTAAAAGCGGCAAGTTATCTTCGCCCTACCCCATGCTTGCACACATCAGTATGAGCTTCTGTCGCACCTTACCATTTCCTGCGCCTATCTTTTCGGAGTAAATATGCTTCTGTTCGGCGGTACTTTTGATCCGGTTCATATCGGCCATCTTAATATGGCTAATCAGTGCTTAAACCACTTCAATAGTGAGCAACTATTTTTTATGCCCAACCGCGTCCCTGCTCACAAGCAGGCGAGCAACATCAGTAATGCTGACAAACTGGCTATGTTACGCTTAGCCATCGCCTCCGAGCCGCGCTTTAAAATCGATGAGCGCGAGCTGCATCGGGAAGGTCCATCCTACTCACTACTGAGCCTACAAGAGTTACGTGAAGAGCTGGATAGTGCCGGTAATCACCAAGAGCCAATACTCTTTTTGATGGGCTTGGACTCATTCAACAGCTTTGATTCGTGGTATCAATGGCAGCAAATTACATCTTTGTGTCATTTAGTGGTCTATCAGCGTCCACAAGAGCGCCTTGATTTATCCGCCGCACTCACGCAATACTTATCACAGCATCAGTGTCAGCAAGGGGCGGCGCTCAATAACCAACGCAGCGGGCTTGTTTACTTTTTACCCGGTCCGCAGCTGGCGGTTTCATCCTCCGAGGTGCGCGCCAAATTGCAACGTCAGCAGCCTTGTGAGGAACTGCTTACGCCGTCCGTGTACCAATATATCCGCGATAAGCGCCTGTATATAGGTTGATAATAGTGGTAAAATACGCCGCTTAGAAAGCTTTAACTAACTTAGAGAGTGCATTTTGCAAACCAACAATCTTCTTGATTTTGCATTAGATAAAATTGACGATATGAAAGCGCGTGACGTCATTACCTTAGACGTTCGCGACACATCGAACATTACTGATTTCATGGTTGTCTGTTCGGGTAATTCCAAACGCCAAGTTCAATCCATTGCCCAACACCTTGCCAAAGAGGCCAAGGAACATGACTTAGATGTGATAGGCATGGAAGGGCAAGATATCGGTGAATGGGTATTGGTGGACTTAGGTGACGTGGTCGTGCATGTAATGCAAGATGAAACTCGTGACTTTTACCAACTCGAGAAGCTCTGGGGTTAACGGTGAAAATCCAACTGGTCGCCGTGGGGACCAAAATGCCATCTTGGGTAGAGACAGGGTTTAGCGAGTATCAACGCCGGTTTCCCAAGGACATGGCTCTAGAGCTGATTGAAATACCCGCTGGTAAACGTGGCAAAAATGCCGACATCAAACGTATTTTACAGCAAGAAGGTGAGCGCACCTTAGCGGCCATTCCAAAGGGAAATCGTATTGTTACCTTAGAAGTGACAGGCAAAGCGATGGACACGCACCAGCTTGCCAAGGCCATGGAAAAGTGGCAACTCGATGGTCGTGATGTCAGTTTGCTTATCGGAGGCCCAGAGGGGCTAGCCCCTGAATGCATTGCCCGCAGCGAGCAAAAGTGGTCGTTATCGAATTTAACCTTGCCTCACCCGCTGGTTCGCATTATCGTAGCGGAAAGCCTATATCGAGGCTGGAGCTTAAATAACAATCACCCCTATCACCGAGAATAGCCGTTTTTATGCTGCGTAAACGCACTCCTATCCGCGATCATTCCGCCGAGGCCAATTTGTTTGCGCGCCGTTCTTTTACGGCTTTTATTTTTGTTCTTATTCTGGTCGCCATTTTAATTTCGAATCTCTACAACCTACAGGTGGTGGCGCACAAGACCTATCAAACCCGTTCCAACGATAACCGAATTAAAGTATTGCCTGTGGCCCCTAACCGAGGCTTAATTTACGATAGGAACGGCACTTTGCTGGCCGAGAACAAGCCGGTTTATAACCTTGAGGTGATCCCCGAACAGGTGGATGACCTAACACAATCGCTGGACGATATTAGCGCGTTACTCAATATTAGCGAGCAGCAGCGTGCAGAGTTTCTCGACGATATCCGCCACAATCGCCGGTTCCAGAGTCAGGTGCTAAAAAGCCGTTTGAATGACAAAGAAGTAGCGCTATTTTCTGTAAACCAACATAAATTCCCAGGGTTCAGTGTCGAGGCTCGCTTAGCCCGGTACTACCCCTTCGGAGATACCCTCACTCATGCTCTTGGATATGTTGCCAAACTGAATAAAAAAGAGCTAACCAACCTGGAAGCGCAAGGCTTGGCCACCAATTATCGCGCCACCCGGGATTTCGGTAAGCTCGGGCTTGAGAAGTTTTATGAGTCGCAGTTACATGGTCAGGTAGGCTCGCAATCGGTGGAGATTAATAACCGAGGCCGAGTATTACGTCGCGTTGAGGAAACGCCTCCGGTGCCCGGTAAAGATTTAATGCTGACCCTCGATATTGGGCTGCAGCAAATCGCGCAAATGACATTAAAAGATAAACGTGGTGCGATTGTCGCATTAGATGCAAAAACGGGAGGCATCTTAGCGCTGTACTCTAACCCCAGCTATGACCCTAACTTATTCGTGCACGGTATTAGCTCAGCAAATTACAAAGCCCTGCTTAACCCTGATAGACCGCTTATAAACCGTGCTACCCAAGGCCGCTATGCCCCGGCATCAACGATCAAACCACATATGGCGATTTTTGGCTTAGAGCAGGGGTTAGTGACCGAAGAAACAAAAATGTGGGACCCTGGCTTTTTCCAAATTCCCAACGTTGAACACAAATGGCGTGACTGGAAGCGCTGGGGTCATGGCCATGTCGACGTTTATAAAGCCATAGAAGAGTCATGCGATACTTATTTTTACGACATCGCATACCGTGCTGGCATAACCAAAATTAGTAATTTTATGGCGCAGTTTGGTTTTGGCGATTTATCCGGTATTGATATCCACGAGGAAACGACGGCTATTTTGCCTTCCAAGGAGTGGAAAGAAGACCGTTTTCGCGAGTCTTGGTGGCGTGGCGATACGATTTCTGTAGGAATCGGCCAAGGGTACTGGACAGCAACCCCGATTCAAATTGCTAACGCCGTCAACATCATGGCCAATCGCGGCGTACACAATCCGCCCCACCTAGTTCATCAATTACGCCGTGATAGCGATATTACCACCGTTAATGACGACGAAAAGCCACCGGTAAAATTACAAAAACCAAAGCATTGGCAAATTGCCTTAGATGCCATGCATAATACCGTGAAAAAAGTCACAGGTACGGCACATAAGGCATTCAAAGGGACTAATTATGATCCAGCCGGTAAAACGGGCACCGCACAGGTGGTGAGTATTGCCCAAGGCGAGCGTTACGACGCTGATAAGCTCAAAGAGCGCCATCGTGATAACGCCATTTATGTTGGTTTTGCTCCTTTTGACGATCCGCAAATCGTTGTCACAGTCATTGTTGAAAACAGTGGCGGTGGCAGCTCGGTAGCCGCCCCAATCGCCCGCGAGGTAATGGACTACTATTTCCTTGCGAATCCCATTGCCAGCGAAGTACAGGATGAATCGCAATGACGCCATTACATCAGCACAACTCTTTATGGCAACGCGTGCATATCGACCTGCCGCTGTTTTTAGCCTTGCTCGCCATGATGTTCGCAAGCTTGTGCATCGTCTACAGTGCTAGCGGCCAAGATTGGAATATGATGATGCGTCACGGCACCCGGATGGGTGGCGCTCTAGTGGCTATGTTAGTGTTTGCACAGGTCTCTCCACCTACGTTAAAGCGTGTTGTTGTGCCTTTGTATCTGATGGGCACCTTGATGCTCATCGCGGTGTTGTTTGTCGGTGTCAGTTCCAAGGGTGCGCAGCGCTGGCTCGACATTGGTATTCGTTTTCAGCCTTCAGAGATTATGAAGCTTGCGGTGCCCATGGGCGTTGCTTGGTATATTGGCCGCAATCATCTGCCGCCTCGCTTAGGGCATTTGTTTATCGGGCTGGTTATCGTCATGGTGCCCACTTTGCTGATTAAAGAACAACCAGACTTGGGGACATCTATTCTGATCGCCAGCTCGGGGATTTTTGTGTTGTTTCTGGCCGGTGTAAGCTGGAAGCTGATTGGCTCTTTGGCTGTGCTCGTTGGCGCCGGCGCTCCCTTATTTTGGCACTATGGTATGCACGCCTATCAAAAGCAGCGTGTCCTTACTTTCTTAAACCCGGAAAGCGACCCCCTCGGTGCGGGCTACCATATTATTCAGTCAAAAATCGCCATTGGCTCGGGCGGCATAGAAGGCAAGGGCTGGTTGCAAGGCACCCAATCACAGTTGGAGTTTTTACCCGAGCGTCATACCGACTTTATCTTCTCAGTACTGAGTGAAGAGTTTGGCCTAATTGGCGTGTTAATCCTCTTAGGAGTGTATTTATTCATTATCGCTCGCGGCCTCTATATCGCCGTGAATGCCCAAGAAGCCTTTGGTAAGTTACTCGCAGGGGCTTTAACCCTAACTTTCTTCGTTTATGTGTTTGTCAACATCGGTATGGTGTCTGGATTATTACCTGTCGTAGGCGTCCCCTTGCCACTGATCAGTTATGGCGGCACCTCAATGGTGACTCTGATGGCGGGTTTTGGCATTATTATGAGTATCGCCACAGAAAAACGGATGTTAAATAAATAATGGCAGTTCGTGCGCTTTTTCTTACTCTTATAACACTTTTAATAAGTGCCTGTAGTACGCCATCGGGGCGCTATCATATGCGCCATGATGCCGCTCCTTTACGCCAGCCTACCACGCTGGAGCTGCAAGACGCGGTGATCACCGATGAACCCAAAAGTGCCGCTGCAAATCGTCCTTATGAAGTTCGTGGGCGCCATTACGTGCCTATTTTTGACGAACGAGGGTTTACACAGCAAGGTATTGCTTCATGGTATGGCCGCAAGTTTCATGGCTATCACACCTCCAATGGCGAGACCTACAACATGTTCGCCATGACCGCAGCCCATAAAACCCTGCCCTTGCCCAGCTTCGTTCGAGTGACCAACCTCGATAACGGCAAAAGCGTGATCGTTCGCGTCAATGATCGCGGCCCCTTTCATGACGACCGGATTATTGATTTATCATACTCAGCAGCCTACAAACTGGGCTATCACCGCCAAGGTACAGCGCGGGTTAAGCTCGAAGCAGTTACCCTTGCCGACGCAAAACCTCGTACTAAGTATATTCAAGTCGCTGCGGGCTCAAAACTCGCTAATATTGAAGCTTTGGCTTATCAATTGGAGCAGCGGTATCACGTACCAACGAATATTAAAAAGCAAAATGATGGAATTTTTCGCTTACGCTTAGGTCCAATAACTGATGAAAATCAGGCACAGTCGCTATTGAAGCAATTAAAAAGTGGCCAATTCGCCCAAGCTTTCTTGCTTTATGATGACCATGCCCTTTAAGATATTAACCAATTCGCATTTTCACCTAAAATATATTTAAAAGCATAATGAAATCAATTAAACACTCTCTTCTCAAAGGCCTAGGCGGATTACTGTGTGCAAGCTCAGTGTTTGTCGCTCAAGCGCAGATCATTCCGGCTCCACCTGAAGTTAACGCTAAGGGCCACTTTCTTGTCGATTTCACAACGGGCAAGGTGATCGCCGAAGGCGAAGCCGACACTAAATTGGCACCCGCTAGCCTTACGAAAATGATGACGAGCTACGTCATCGGTACAGAAATTAATGCCGGTAACATCTCTCCTTCAGATATGGTGACCGTCAGTGAAAATGCATGGGCGAAAAATTTCCCAGAGTCATCAAAAATGTTTATCGAAGTCGGTAAGCAAGTAAGCGTTGAAGATTTAAATCGCGGTATCATCATTCAATCGGGTAACGATGCGTGTGTAGCGATGGCCGAACATATTGCGGGAAGTGAATCGGCATTTGCCGATCTCATGAATGCCCACGCGCAGAAGCTTGGCATGGATAACAGCCACTTTATCAACAGCCATGGTTTAGACACCAACGAGCATTTCACTACCCCTCGGGATATGGCGACCTTGGGCGCTGCACTTATCCGTGATGTGCCAGACGAATACGCACTGTATAAAGAAAAAGACTTTACCTACAACGGTATCAAACAATTTAACCGCAACAGTTTGCTGTGGGATCAAGGCCTCGACGTAGACGGCATTAAAACTGGTCACACTAGCGAAGCCGGATATAGCCTTGTGTCTTCTGCCACTAAGGGTGATATGCGTTTAATAGCCGTGGTCATGGGTGCCAGCTCTGAGCGTGCACGTAAAGTGGAAAGCAAAAAACTGCTTAACTACGGCTTTCGTTTTTTCGAAACCATCACACCGTATAAAGCTGGCGACAAATTTGCCGACCAACGCATCTGGATGGGCGACAAAGAAACTGTGGCGTTAGGCATTTTAGAAGACACCCCTATCACTATCCCTCGTGGCCAACAGAAGAACCTAGAAGCGAACTTTGAGCTCGATACGACACTTGAAGCGCCACTAGAGAAAGGCACCAAAGTAGGCACTTTGTACTTACAACTTGACGGTGAAGATGTGGCTCACTACCCACTGGTAACACTGGAAAGTATTGAAGAAGGTGGCTTTTTCAGCAAGATCTACGACTATTTGCGCTTACAAATCATGTAATCGCCGCTGATTTGTTACAGCGGATCACGCATTACCGAGCGCCCCACTTGTTGGGGCGTTTTTTTTACCTTAAAAAATGCTAGAATACGCACTATTAAGAGCTTTGCTCCGTATACTTTAAACACACCGTCGTCTGTAGTTAAGAGGGTTTATTGTCGTGGTCAAACCGGTCAAAAATACCAAATTTGATGAATATCTAGAGTTTCCTTGTCCTTTCACATTTAAGGTGATGGGTCTTGCTAACGTGAGCCTGACGGAACAGGTATTAACGGTTATGCAAGAGCACGCCCCTGGCGACTATGCACCAAAAACGAAACCGAGCAGTAAAGGTAATTATGAGTCAGTGACTTTAGTTGCCACGGTGACATCAAAAGAGCATATCGAAGTGATCTATACTGAATTAGGTAGCATTGATGATGTACGCTACGTTCTGTAAGCCTTTTAAGGACTGACATTGAGCACCTTAATAGTACGCCAATTGGGCTCTCGCCCATACATGCCTATTTGGCAGGCAATGCAAACCTTCACAGACACCCGTGACGAGGCCAGTGCCGATGAAATTTGGCTGGTAGAACATGAACCTGTATTTACGCAAGGCCAAGCAGGCAAAGACGAGCACTTGCTAATGCCCGGTGACATTCCAGTGGTCAAAGTAGACCGTGGCGGACAAGTCACTTATCACGGCCCAGGACAGCAAATGCTGTACGTACTTTTCAACTTACGTCGATTGAAAATCGGTGTACGCGACCTGGTTACCTGGCTAGAAGACAGTATCATCGACAGTCTTGGTGAATATGGAATCGACGCTTACGCCAAAAAAGATGCACCTGGGGTCTATGTTAATGACGCCAAGATTGCCTCCTTAGGTTTGCGCGTGCGTCGAGGCTGCTCCTTCCATGGTTTGGCTTTGAACGTCAATATGGATTTGGAGCCTTTCTTGCGCATTAACCCGTGCGGCTATGCGGGTATGCAAATGGTGCAATGTAAAGATTTAAATGGGCCTCAGTCCACAGAGCAAGCCGGTCAAGGGCTTGTCGAGCAATTAATTAAACGACTCAACCCCGAACACGTTGAGTATCAACAAGGGTTAGCGAAAGAATGACGAAATCATCAGTAAGAATGCAACCGGGTGTAAAATTACGTGACGCTGAGAAAATGGCGCTTATCCCGGTCAAAGTCCTACCGACTGAAAAAGACGAAATGCTACGTAAGCCAGAGTGGCTGAAAATACGCTTACCTAAATCTAACGAGCGCATTGATGGCATTAAACAGGCAATGCGTAAGCACGGCTTGCACTCCGTGTGTGAAGAGGCGAGCTGCCCTAACCTTTCTGAATGCTTTAATCACGGCACCGCCACATTCATGATCTTAGGAGCCATTTGTACGCGTCGTTGTCCGTTTTGCGATGTCGCTCATGGTCGTCCACTGAAACCTGATGCTCAAGAGCCAGAAAAGCTGGCACTGACTATCAAGGACATGAAGCTCAACTACGTGGTGATCACCTCGGTAGACCGCGACGATTTACGTGACGGAGGGGCCCAACATTTCGCCGATTGTATTCGCGAAATTCGTAAGCACAACCCGGGCATTACTATTGAGATTCTAGTGCCAGATTTCCGTGGTCGCATGGACCGAGCATTAGCGATCCTCAGCGAGACACCACCAGATGTCTTTAACCACAATTTAGAGACAGCCCCACGCCTTTATAAATTGGCTCGTCCAGGCGCAGACTACAAATGGTCTTTAGAGCTATTAAAGCGCTTTAAAGAAGCACACCCTGAGGTGCGCACCAAGTCAGGCCTAATGGTAGGGTTAGGTGAAGAAATGAGCGAGATCGAAGAAGTGCTGCGCGACTTACGTGAGCACAATGTCGATATGCTCACAGTAGGCCAGTATTTACAGCCTTCGAAACACCACTTGCCGGTAAAACGTTACGTGCCACCAGCGGAATTTGACGCTTTAAAAGCGTACGCAGATGACATCGGCTTTACCCAAGCAGCCTGTGGTCCCTTTGTACGCTCTAGCTATCATGCTGACCAACAAGCAGCAGGTAAAGAAGTCAAATAAGCGATTACGACGCGTCATGCCATGGTGGCGCGTCCCTTCTTTATTCACATCCCTAATACAAATGTGCTAGTATCCGTTGCAAGTCGTTAAGATAAGGATAGAGATAAATGACTTCAGCGCACGTCAAGGACACGACCACCCAACTAATCAGCAGTTACCCGCAATTCAATACTCTATTACTTGATTATCAGGTAATCAGTGATTTAGTTGACCCAACCTCCGTCACCCGCTTTATGCATCAAAACAAGTTAAAGCACTTAGTCATAGCCAATGTGCCCAGCGATATGAACTTCGGCCACCTTAAACGTTGGCCTAATCTGCGCGGTGCTTTTATCGCCCCAAGTACTGATGAACAAGTGATGCAAGGCCTGCAAGCCATTGCTGAAGGAAAACTGTGGTTTCCACGTAAAGTAACGGATCACTGGATGCGCCATTACTTAGCCACAGAAGAGCACCAGCAAAGCCAAAAGTCTTTATTAACCGAAAAAGAAATGACGGTACTTAAGTTACTGGCCTCTGGAATGCCGCTTATTAGCATTGCCGAGCGATTATTCATCAGCGATGCGACCGTGCGTGTTCACCTACATAAGATTTATCAAAAAATCGGTGTAAAAAACAAACAGCAAGCCATGCTTTGGTCGCAGCAGCATCTGACCTGAACAATTACAACTCGCGAGGCTCTACTCGAAAGTAAATAATATCGCGGTATCGGCCTGCCACTTGACGTTCAAAATCTTGTAAGCGAATGGCCAGTGGCAGCAATTGAGTAGACTGCTGTGCAGCGATTGGCAATTGTCGCACATGTTGTAGGTCGTACCAACGCCCAGCCACAGCTAGCGAATAGCCAATACGCCAAGCAGGTTTTTGCGTGTCATGCAGTAAATACCCTTGGTTTTGTGAGCGCATCAATAACCGCAAGTCAGTGTTGCTACGCACCTGTAAACTAGGAAGGTGATGATACTCTTTGTTACTGCGCAGCTCACCAAGATTGACACTCGCTTGGCGCGCATTGTGTCCTAACCAGGTCAACGAAAAGCGCTGTGGCAGATGAGTATCAACCACCACATTTGCTTGCGTTATTAGTTGCCCTTGGAAGTGCCCGGTAATAAGCAGAGTGTCTTCGTAGAACCCAGCAAGTGCTGATTGTTGACGCCTTAATTTGAGATTGATAATGGTGCTTTGAGCGCCGCGCACATGTATAGGCATCGCCAGTGCCTGACCTTGGTCGTTGTGCACATCGTAACTAAGGCGCGCCTTATCCCCATGTAGGCGGAACTGCTGCTGAGAGTGTAAGCTAAGTTGAAATTCACAGCCTTCATGTTGCCTAGGCGTAATACGTAATCGATAGCTCGCTTGCGCCGTGCTCTGAGAGCGATAGCTTGCCAAGGTGTCGCTGAGCTCTTCAATGTGCAGTTGCATATCCGTGCAGCTTTGTTGTGCTGTACTTGGCAAAGCAGCAAGCGCTAATACTAAACACACCCATTTAACGCACATAAATCACCCCTTTTCTTTGCAATTGTTGTTCACCCTCAACTTCCAGCGAAACACTCGGTAAGTGAGTATCATCAAAACGAATGCGATAGTGGCACGGTCTCATGCCGGTGATAGCAAAACGTCCTTGACGATTAGTAAAAAAAGCTTTCACATCATCACCACATATCGCTTCACCCACGGTTAAAGCAAGGGGCGTCTCATCGTCATCAATAAGTGTTCCCATCACGGTAATATTGGCACTGGAGCCGACCTTGATGTAATGACCGGAGCGATAGTGCGGATAGAATCGCAATAACCCTGTGCCAATGTCATAGCCAATGGGCAAGTTAGGGATATCTACCGCTGCTCCGCCTTGGCTATAGGCATTAAGATCAGGCAGTAACATGTTCCCTAAGCCATCATTTTTAACGCGTATTGCTTGACCTTGGTCGGTCAAACGTACCTTCAACCCATCTAAGCTCGAGTGCGTATCGACTAAAGCGAAACTATCGTTAATTGTACGCCCCACCCCCCACTGATTTTGCGCGAACGCCAGGGCCGTTGAGAGTGAGAGACGGGTTTGATGCCGCCCTTCATCAGCCTGTAAACGCTTATAAAAGCTGCCATGATCCAGTGCACTACCAAAACGGTTGCCATTGTATCGCATGCTCACATCGACGGCGCTTTGATAATCAATGCTGTTTTCAATGCCAGCCGTGAATTGGCTCACACCAATATGTTGAGCACTCCCCTGGAAACTGTATTCTAAGCGCTCAAGGTGTTTTCGCTGTTGTGCGTACAAACGTAGGCGCTTACCTTGAGCAAATTGATAACTGATGTTGAAACCTAAGTTGTAATCCCGCTGACCCTCATCACGAACTCCAGTAAATACTCGCCAAGACCAACCTTGCTGCCAACTATGCCCGCCTACACTCAAAGTGGCACTGCGCTGCCAAGATTGTTTCTTGCTACCTTGTCGATGACGTTTTTGCGCATTGAGGGAGAAGTTAACTGTGTTGGCGTTATCGAATACATAGCTGTAGTCAAACTGCCACTGGTGCTGCACTGGCAATGAGCGAGCCGCTTTAACAGTACTTATCTGCAGCGGAGTGTAGGCTTTCGCTACATATTCGTAACCGAGCTGAAATTCGCTGCCAGAGTTAGTTCGGTAGCTGCGTAAAGATGCTCGGTAGGCCTGTGCAGCTTCTAAGTGAGAGTGATGACTCAACGCATATTCGCTGGCGGCAATAAACCACGGCATTGCATAGGTAGCTCGAGCGCTCAGTTGCCTACTTTGCTCATGCCATTGCAGC
This sequence comes from Pseudoalteromonas sp. MM17-2, assembly GCF_022347945.1. Classification (NCBI taxonomy): domain Bacteria; kingdom Pseudomonadati; phylum Pseudomonadota; class Gammaproteobacteria; order Alteromonadales; family Pseudoalteromonadaceae; genus Pseudoalteromonas; species Pseudoalteromonas sp. MM17-2. The sequence continues at coordinate 22,402 of NZ_JAKRFV010000020.1, forward strand.
CCAGCGCCTAGAGTTAGATTAGGCGACCACCCATAGTCAAAGCTCGCGCTAATAAAGGGTTGCTGCCAAAGGTAGTCATACCCCGTTGCTGAGGCTTGACTTAATACACCAGCAAAGCTTTGCAGTTGCAAATCGCCTTGGGCGAGCAAATCTAAGCCGGTGGTAATATCAAACTCGATCACCTCCACTTTACCCGCATCATCCGTTATTTTTAACGACACATCATTGCTGCCTTCTTGCAACGGAATATCGGCAAGCGTGTAGACTCCGGGGCCAAGCTGTAAACGTTTTACGACTCGCTGTTCAACGATCACATCAATGCTGGAGGGGCGCTCAAGAGTGAAGCTCTGTGAAGCGGAGGGACGTGGGGAGTGGCGTGTAATTTGCGCAAAGTTTTTAACAAAGGCAACGCCTAAACTCGACTCACTGCCCTGAAAGTAGCCACCGAGTACGTAGTTATCACCAAGACTAAGGCGCGCTCCTATATCCGCATAGTCATAGCTGACACGAGTTCCTAATCGACTCGCCCGAGCCGAGCGTCCGTGTTGAAGTTGCTGCTCCGACTCCAACAGCCAACCATGGGCACGCAGCGCAAGCTCGGTGCGCCAGGTAAATTGCTCCTCACTGAGGCTCTCTTTGGATGCTTGCTCTTTAATAACGCTCAGATAGTTATTGAGATAACCACTGTAGGGAGCCATTTTATGCGCTTCCAAGAACGGTTGCTGTTGCGCCGCTGACACCGTGCGGCTTTGCAATAGCTGACGATCAATAGAGGTCACGAGCAGAAACTGACTCATATCGAATTGCACGCGAATGCCCTGCTCACGTAATGCAAGCAACGGTAACCATTTTTGCTGTGGCTGCGCTAATGAGCCTGTGATTGTCGGCAGTACGAGTGGTGTTAGCGCGTGTGTAAACTCATCACTATCAACATAAATGGTGTCATCTGCTGCAATGCGAATATCAACCACACTCAAATTAGCACCATTTACGACAAGCTCCACACTCAAATCCAGGTCTTGGCCTGTTGGATTCAGCGCCCCATGAGCAACGGAGCAACAGCAGCCAATCAGTAACAATAAGCACAGGCTAATTACTGGCGCAACGCGAGCCGCCATGGCGCCTTCCCTACTGCCTTTGAAAGTAAATACTGATGCCATTGCGAGCTTAAGCTAATATTGCGGCTGCTCTTGGCGGGCAATAAGCTGTCTTCAGAGAGCCGCGCAATATCACTGTCGCGTAAAAGAACTTTTTCACCATCAGCGCTGATAAGTACCAGAGGTAGTGAACTAAGATATGCTCTCGCGTTTCCCTGGTTATGAAGCGTTAAGCTTGCCTTGTGCGCAGTAATGTTCGAGTCCACTATGCGCACATCACTGCCTGCACCCGCTACATCCAAGTGCACAACAACATTAATATCTAATAACATCTGCAGTTGTGGCTGCGATAATATCAGCGGCTGCTGCAATAACCGCACGAAGTAACTAGCCTCTACACCGTTAGCTGGCATGTTGTCGACCACTATCTGAACACGCTGCGACTGCCCTGGCTTTAAAATCATTGCTGGCGGAAAAACCATCAGGTCATCACTTTCGCTCGAACTATAACCTTGATCTTGAAAGTGAATACGCTCAACACCCAGCTCAAACGCAAACTCACGATTACTTGGGTTATGAATAACAAAATAACCACGGCTCCCCGGCTTATGGCTAATATGCTGCACCATGGGTGTGACCTCGACAGCACCTAGCAGGTGGCTGGTGATCAGAGTGCCAAAGAACAACAACCACTTAGCCATACTAGTTACTCAAGGGCTCTATGCGCACTTTTGTGGTTTCAGCTTTAAACCCAGGAGGAGGCGTAAACCCAATCACGCGCGCGCTATTGGGAGGAATAAAGCTGGTTTGCAAAGCCGCAGACAGCGCCGGACCTTGTACTATTCGTTGTTCTTCACCTTGTTGTAGTATCCATTTGGTTTTAATAAGGCGAATATACTTGTTACCTGAGTTGCTGATATTGACCTGCCACGCTTTTTCGTCGCTACGAATGTCAGTAATCGCAAGATTTGCTTTAGCGTCTTCAGGAGCCACATTAAATAAAGTACGAAAGCTCAGAGCCATACCTACAGAGGACTGCGTTTGATTTGGCAGAGCCACTTGGTCAATAACAATACGGTATGCTTTCGATGCGGCTAGCGCCGGCTCACCAATGTAACGCACGACGATTGTTTGCGCTTGCCCTGGTGGAATCACCGCTGTCATTGGCAGAATTAAGAAGTCGCTGTCATTATTGGTGAGTTGCTCTTCACCTTGACTGTTAATGACCAAGTTCTTAGCACTGACTTCCACCGTCAGAGGCGTATCCTCAATATTTACGATACGCATATTACGCTGCGCTTGCTTGCCCATAGGCGCAAGCTCGGCCACCATAGGCTGTACTTGGAACGCGTAAACTGGGGCGGCTATCCAAAGTAAAAGAGTAAGCAGTACAATTCTCATAACATAAACCTAAAAAGGCAGCCCGAAGGCTGCCCAACTCAACATGGAAATTGGATTAACGCGCGGTAATAGCAATTTGCAGCGTGTCTGAATAAGTGCCTGCATACAAGGCATCTTCTAATAGCTCTAGCTGAATTTGACCATTGACGCCGCGAGCAAGCTCTTCTGAACCGTCAACATCAACGCTAACACGCTTCTCGTTTTCACCGGTGTCGGCCATTAACTGTAGGGCAACGGCGCCAGCACTAAGAGAGGCTTTGTAGTCAATACCACGGTTTTCATTGTCGGTATTTTGCAGATTCCCTTCTGCTGAAGTCAGGCTCACAGTCGCGCCATCAGCATCGTTACATAGCAATGTCACGTCTGACATCGCTGTGGCACCAGAGCTTAAAGAAGAGAAGGTTTGGCTGTTGGTCAAGTTAGAAACGGTGCATACCGAATCAACTTGTCCATTAAGATTCAGGCTACTTGAAGCATGCGCCGTTGCGCTAAGAGTCAGAGCAATCGCAGCAGAGATAAGTACTGTTTTCATGTGTAATGTCCTTTTGCTTAAATAATAATCGTTATAGGCCTCGACCATATAGATCAGGCGTGATTTCAAGACGAATTTCGTCGCTGTAGCGCCCGGCAAAAACCAATTGCTGCTGCAGCTGTACCGCGAGAGAAGCGCGTTCAGAGAACAGCACCTGCTCGAAGTGAATCGCCTTTCCTTGCTTTAATTGCAAGGCTGAAAATACTGTTTCCCGTTTGGCTTTCGGCACGGTCAACGTCACTCGGTAAGGCACTAACACATCATTGTTATGATGGCTTAACCCCCCATTTTGAGAATAAAGCGTTAGGGTCATGGGTGAATTACAGCGTAAATCCAATTCAGCCTGAGAGGACCTTGTATTGCTCAACTCAACATCATGTTGATGAAACGCAACAGAACAACGGGCTTTTATATATCCATACATGGCTAGACTAACTTCATTTGCGGTGGCTATGGAGCCATCTAAACTTGCTAGCATTAGCGCCAACTTACAGATTTTTATCACGTTTTGCTTTCGCATCCTGACCCGTTATTGGTGTGCTTCAAACAACGATGAAAAGACTAACTGAGATTTGGGGATTTAAAACGTTTGTTTATGATGAAGCACGTTTATGAACGTTAAACATTTCCCTAAACGGCCGTTTACTTGGGTGTATAACGGGGATTTTTCGGGCTTATAAATATCGATAAATCAGTCTTCTAGTTGCCTGTTTTTAAAATTTTGTAAGACATTCGCCACAAAGCAGACTAAGCAAAACTAATTCAATTTAATTCAAAAATTAGAATAACGCTCTAGGTTATAATTTGTTGTTCTTTAAACGTTCAGCAAGTGTCTGCTAAATTTGCGCCCAAATTTTGCATATTTGATCTTATTTTTTTATAGTCGCAAAGGGTTATTTGGGGTACAGAGATGGAGTTCACCGAACAAGAGCTGGCTTTTTTCCAGCAGGTATTTAGCGAAAACACGTTGCAAGGCGACGATGTTAACACCACCGGCTTGTCCCTTCGTTCGGAGTTACCGGATTATGTTGCCTCCCTATTTGAGCAGCCTGGGTTATGTATGTTGGCAGAGGTCGGGCACTTTGAACTTTGGTTTCCACTGTCGCTGTCATTAACCGCAAACGGTGATTTACAGCCCGCGCTGGAAGCACCTGAAATTTTCGAGGCTCTCGGGCAGCACCGCAGCTGGCGCTTTGATAATCCCACGAGTATTTACTTGCTCACCGACGACGGACGAAAGCTTCCTATTCATTCTTTATCCTCTACAGGCGCGGTGATTGATGCCGAGCAAATCAAGCATGCGCCACAAAGGGCCACAGCCAAGTTAATCCTGCCAGACTATCCGCCAATGCAATTGGAGATGCAAAAAGCGCGGCAACAAGGCTCACTCATTGCTGTCACATTTATACGTAACACCAACAAAAAACAGCTGCGCCAGTTCCTGTTTGATAACCACAAGCAAGGCTATCAAGAAATTTATCACTCCCTCGCGGCACACAGTTAAAACAGTGTTCAGGTAACTTTGCTACGCTCGATAAGTGGGCAATCTGACGGAGTACATTTAATGAATAAACTGATTCTTGCGAGTGCAATTAGCGCCGTTTTACTTAGTGGCTGTGGGAGTTCGGACGATAATGACGACAACATCACCAACCCAGAGCCGACACAAGCAGAGTTCTCGTTAGGCGTATCTGATGCGCCAGTAAGTAACGTTAAAGCAGTGTGGGTTGCCTTTGACAGCATTACCTTAAACGCGGGCGATGGTGAGATGCCAACCTTTGAGACCCGCTCTGAAGAGAACCCAGATCAACCCGTGATGGTAAACTTACTGGACTACACTGGTGATGATGTGTTTGCGCTTATCGATGATGAGCTTGTTGCTGCCGGTGACTACGAATGGCTGCGCGCTGATATAGTCAATGGCGACATGGCCAATATCGAGATGACTTCACATCTGGTTTATAACGATGACACTGTCGTGCCACTTGTTGTCACCCGTAAGGGCAATGACGGCATCGGTGAAATTCAAATTAATGACTTCACTTTGGTCAGTGGTGACAACGACTTCGTGCTTGAGTTTGACCTGAAAAAATCTTTGGTCAACCCAAGTAACAGTAACGAAGTTAAGCTTAAACCCACAGGAATTCGCCTAGAAAACCTTGCCCAGGTGGAAGATATCGAGGGTGTAGTTAGCCAGCAGTTGGTACAAAACTGCGAAACTGACAATGCAGATATCGCGCCTGCCACCGGGGGGTTTGGTCATGCCGTATATCTCTATTATAGCGATGTCAGTGAGCCTAAAGATTTGTACCTTGATGGCGAAACGGTTGCGGCTGATGCACCTATCGCGACCGGTGGCGTGAGCTACGATGAGGAAGATGAACGTTATGAGTTCGAAATCGGCTTTGTCGCTCCAGGTGAATATCAGCTAGCCTACACTTGTGCTGCACACATTGATGACGCCGAAATCCTCGATCAGTCGTTTACGCTGTATCAGCAACAGACAGTCACGGTGACAAGCGGTGAAGACGCTCAAGTTACCTTTGATATAGCCCAATAAGCTATTGAAAATTAAAGACTAAAAATATTTTAAATTTTTGCTTGCATGGCGCGATAATTTAACTATTATTGCGCCACTTTAATTCGATAGCCAATCCTAGTACAGCCCTCCAGCCAAGGCGAAGAGTAACTATCCAAATTCAATTTTGGAGTTATTATGTCTGTTTCTTCTTTGCGAGCTCCTGCTCACTCATTTACCGAGCAATTCGTACAAGCCGACCAACTTGCCAATCAATACGGTACCCCTTTACTGGTGCTGGATATTGACCGTGTTCGCGAAAACTATCTAGCGCTTCATGCTGCGCTTCCGGGGGTGACTTTACACTATGCTCTAAAGCCCCTACCTCATGCAGATGTGGTACGCGCCTTAGACGCGCTGGGCGGCAGTTTTGACCTTGCGACCAATGGTGAAGTGGATTTGGTGGCTCAGTGTGCTGTGCCAGCAAGTAAAACCATTCACACTCACCCGGTCAAGCGCATGGCCGATATTGAGCATGCCTTGGCTTATGGGTGCAATACCTTTGTATTCGACGGTGCCAATGAGTTACATAAGTTTGCGCCTTATAACCATGAGGTTGAGCTGTTACTGCGCTTAAGCTTCTTAAATGAAGATGCGGCTGCTGATTTGTCGAAAAAGTTTGGCGTAACACCAGCACAAGCTTTGCCATTGTTGCAACAAGCTCATAGCATGGGTATTCGCGTGCGCGGGCTGTCATTCCATGTAGGCTCACAAACGCGCGATCCTCATAAATACGTGGCAGCAATAGAGCAATGTAAAGAAGTCTTTGAATTAGCTCGACGCGCGGGTTTGCCTGCCATGAATACATTGGATATTGGCGGTGGCTTTCCGGTGAGTTATCAAAACGACAACATTGATATCGATAGCTATTGTGCACCCATTCGCGAAGCGTTGGCGCAGTGGCCGCAAACCACCCATTTTATTGCAGAACCTGGTCGTTATATTGTTGCCTCGGCCATGGTGCACGTAATGAGTGTAATGGGCCAAAGCCTGCGCGACGGTAAGCCTTGGTATTATATGGATGATGGCGTATATGGTGCGTTTAGCGGCCGCGTGTACGGCGAGCCTGCGCAACGCTTTTACACTTTGCACCAAGCCCCAGAGCAGCCGTGTGTTTTAGCGGGGCCAACCTGCGATAGCATAGATGTCATTACAGAGCATGTGAATATGGCGCAACTGCAGGATGGCGAGCGAGTATTTACCGCTAATATGGGCGCTTACACATGGACAACGAGCACTGATTTTAATTTCTTCGCCAAAGCGCCTGTTATTAGTGTCGATAGTGCACTGAGCATGGCGCAATTGGGTTAGCCCTCTAGAGCTGAAGTTCAAAAGCTAACCTTACTCCACCAGCGCGAGTCTCAGAATCGCGCTGGTGGACATCAGTTCGTGTCTTTGTTTTCCTTGGCTTTTTGCATTAATTCGGCACGCTCTTGAGATAGGCGCGCTAACCCTTTTTGTTCAACATCAATCAAGGTGGTGTACTTAGCCGTCACTGCTGACATACGTTGCGACAAGGCATTGTCATAAGTAGCATCAACGAGGTTATCCGGTGTTTGCGCCGCTTCCTCTTGCAGCGCTTCTAATTCATTGTCTAGACGCGTGTGGTAGGTGTCAATTTTATCCAGGTGCTGGCGCATATCGCGGTCAATTTGCTGCAAGCGAATAAAACTGTCGATGCTGTCTGGGGCATTTGCTGCACTGTCTTTAAAGATCTCTTTTTGGGCCAGCAAACGGTCAATATGCATTTGTTCCCGATCGATCAACGCTTGATAACGCTTACTCACCGCCTCCATTTCTTTGGCAATGGCTTGATCTTTTTCAGCTCCAGTGAGGTTATTAACTTGGGCATCTGACTGATCTTTCAAGCGCGCAATTTCTTCTTGCATTTGACGTGTGTAAGTCTCAATTTTATCGCGGTGTTGGGCAATTTCTTTATCCGCCTGCTGATTGCGTATATACCCCTCAATATCACTGTCGCTTTGCGGCTTATCTGCGCTTGAAGTGTCGGCGGCAATGGTATTAACCACCACTGTCTTGGCATCTTTAGAGCAAGGGAGCTGCGAAAATTCTACAGTGCCATTTTTGGTGCATTGATATACTGTGGTGCCAGCACTCACCGGTAAAGCAGCGGTAAACACGGTTATAACAAACAAGCGAATCATTTTTTCTCCTAAGCGCCAGAGCGCGTACCTATCTCAAGTCTAGCTGATGCATAGCCACATGCGAAGGATCCATGTGCGGCGTTCAAACGTACCACAGCGGTATTCGTAATAACCGAGGTGCACCATGAAAACGGGGCTCTATCTTTTTTATCACGATCTGAGATTAGAAGACAATCAGACACTTAGGCGATTATCTTCACAAGTTGATCGGCTTATATTGGCGTATTGTCCGTTGCACACACTCACTGTGCCATCGCGCGCCATTTACAATGCTCGCGAGCAAGGGCCTGCGCGCACTGCATTTGTTGAGCAAACACTACACCACCTGGGCCAAGCACTAGCGCCTTATCATCACTCACTTTGCTGCATTGATAATCTTAAGACACTCGACGAACTGGTTGGCGTTCATGACATCACTCACCTAGGCGTAGGGCATCAGCATGGCTGGGATGAGCGAATGGCTATCGCTCATATTAAAGAGCGCTACAAGGCTATTGAGCTGATTCAAGATCATGATCATACGCTGTTCACCTTGGCACAACTCCCAGGTCCTGTGGATGAGTTACCCAGCACCTTTAGTCAATTCCGCAAAGCCGTTGAGTCTGAGCTAAGTGCCGATGAACCGCTTGCAGCGCCAACACAGCTTGCTCCTAGCGTCCCCGTTAGGCAAAACCTTTATGTCCAAGGTGATGCATCCACCTCTGTACTCACGCCTTGGTTTGCACAAAGCGCTGCACACGCGCTTGAGAACTATTTTGCTACGGATGCACCCAGTCGCTATAAAGAAACGCGCAACGCGCTTCAAGGTCAGCACTTTTCGACGGCACTGTCACCTTGGTTAGCAAACGGCGCTTTAAGTGCACGCCTGATGCTAAGCAAATTGCGTGACTATGAAGCACAGCACGGTGCCAACGAGTCAACGTACTGGATTTACTTTGAACTATTGTGGCGCGAGTACTTTCAGTGGCTGGCAATCAAACAAGGTAAACAGCTATATTGCTTTCAAGGCAACCGTAGCACCAGCCCACAAACTAGTTTTTACGCCCAACGCTACCAAGCGTGGTGCCAAGGCAACACCCCCTATGCGTTGGTTAACGCCCTGATGCATGAACTTAATACCACCGGCTGGATGTCCAATCGGGGCAGACAAATTGTTGCTAGCTGCTTTGTCAACGAACTCAATCTTGATTGGCGTTATGGCGCCGCCTATTTTGAGCGTATGTTGATTGATTACGACAGCGCCAGCAACTATGGCAATTGGCAATATATCGCGGGCGTAGGGGCCGACCCTCGTGGCGGCCGTCATTTCAATCTAGCGAAACAGCAACAGCAATTTGATCCCGATGGCGAGTTTATTAGCCGTTGGCAAGGCGAAGCGAGCCAAAGCGATATCGACTATCAAGATTACACCGGCTGGCCCCAACAAGGCGTGACTCATGAGTGAAAACTACAAAGAAATCCGCCTTATTCTCGGCGATCAGTTAAATGCGCAACATAGCTGGTTTGAGCACAAGAGCGACGATGTACTGTATATAATTGCTGAGCTACACCAAGAAATGCAGTATACCCAGCATCATATTCAAAAAGTGTGTGCTTTTTTTGCTGCCATGGCTCGCTTTGCCGAAGCCCTGGAATTAGCTGGACACCGTGTTCTTCATCTGACTCTCGATGATACACAGGATTACGATGATTTAGCGCACCTACTCAAGACGCAGGTGCAGCGCTTTAATGCCAATACCCTTAGCTACCAACTTCCTGATGAGTATCGTTTATATGAGCAACTGCGCGACTTAAACCTCGGAGCAGACATCACCTTGAATGCCTATGATAGCGAGCACTTCTTGTTGGGCTTTAATGAGCTGAGCGATTACTTTCAGGCCGATACGCATCACACTATGGAGCAGTTTTACCGTAAAATGCGCCGACGCTTTAAGGTGTTGATGCAGGGCGACAAGCCTTTGGGGGAGCGGTGGAATTTTGATAAAGAAAATCGCAATAAGCTAACCCAACAAGACCTCACCGAGCTGCCACAGCCACTATGCTTTGACAACGATGTGCGCAGTATCAAAGAGCGCATCACCCGCCATAAGGTAAGTACTATAGGCCAAGGCAGCGACACGCTATTATGGCCTGTGAGCCGCAAACAGGCCAAGCAGTTACTGCGCTATTTTTGTGACCACTTACTGCCTTGTTTTGGTACCTTTCAAGATGCCATGACCTGTCAAAGTGATAGCCAGTGGAGCCTTTATCACAGCCGCTTATCATTCGCGCTTAACAGTAAAATGCTGCACCCCATGCAAGTGATCAACGAGGCCACTTCGGCCTATGAGCAAAGTGATGGCGCTATCACCCTGGCTCAGGTAGAAGGCTTTATTCGACAAATCCTAGGTTGGCGTGAGTATGTGCGTGGGATTTATTGGGCTAACATGCCCAAATACAGTTCGTTAAATACTTTAGAGGCCTCGTCGCCGCTGCCAGAGTTTTTCTGGCATGGAAAAACCAATATGGCCTGTCTTAGCCATGCTATTGGTCAAAGCCTTGATTATGCCTACGCCCACCATATTCAGCGCTTAATGATCACCGGCAATTTTTGCTTACTACTTGGCGTTGACCCCGATGCCGTCGATGCCTGGTACTTAGGTATTTATGTAGACGCCATTGAATGGGTGGAAATGCCCAACACCCGGGGCATGAGCCAATTTGCCGACGGCGGCATTATTGCCACCAAACCTTACAGCAGTGGTGGCAACTACATCAATAAAATGAGCGATTACTGCAAACACTGCCACTATAACGTTCGCGAAAAAGTAGGCGAGAAGGCATGCCCATTTAACAGTCTTTACTGGCACTTTATGGTTCGCCACCGTGAGCGCTTTGGTAATAATCACCGCATCGGCATGATCTACCGTAATTGGGATAAACAAGACAAGCGCCAGCAACAGCAGGTGTTAGAACGAGCGCAGTGGTGCATCGATAATGTGGAGAAATTATAAAGACATAAAAATAGATCAAATAATTAACTTTTATGTAACCTCAATGTAAGACGTTCCCATTTTAATACACTTACCATTTAAAAAACGGGAACATTATGAAAAAACAACACCTTATTGCCGCACTACTGATAGCAAGTGCGGCCACCAGCCAAGCACATGCTTTTAGCCAAGAGACCCATAAGCGTATCGTTATCGATGCCGTTGCTTATATGCAGCAGAACCCGAATACCACAGCCTATGCTGAGCTTGAGCAGTATGCACAACAAAACAATATGTCGGTGGACATTCTCGCCGATTTACTGGGTCAGTCAGCTTATGATGTGGATGACTTTGAAGATACCTTCTTTTGCGGTGCAATAACCGGGTCGTGCGTACAAGCGCCACTTTGGGGTGCTGCGAAAAGCATCGTTAAATACACCAGTTATTGGCACTTTCAAAATCACAGCCAAGGTGCCGATGTGCACGGCAATGATTTTGGCGGCTACAATTACCAAAAGCTCACTGTCTGGGGTGATGTTGATAAACTAGCCGCCACATGGCTCAAGGGGGACTACCTCGATGATGGTCAAGGTGGTGAGACCGGTTGGTTCAATGCCGACAGTAGCAAATACAATAGCTATGGCGTCACCGAGCGCAACTACCGTATCGATAGCCACTCACAATACAGCATGTACGATGACTTTGAGGATATGCCCTTCCAACCTTTAGATAATCTGGGCCAGTACTGGTATCAAAGCTATCTGCAAAGCGGCAACCCGCAGGTGCTAGGGTTTGTCTTTCACACCACAGACTTATTACAACCACACCATACGTGGACAACCTCAGCACTTAACCATTCTAGTTGGGAGGGTTGGGTAAAAGACTATTATGACCAAGAGCAGCTCAATGATATGCGCCTAGTGCGTGATGCCATGGATAGCTTTAGCGCCCTTGACCCACAACAACAAGATATTCGCCCACTCCTCACGCAAGGGGGGGCGTTTAGTTACGCTCAAGGCGGCATCGTACTTAACTCTGAAGATCACTACGATCGGGTCAACACCGGACGCCTTGTTATTCCTCATGCTATTGCCATGGTCGTGCACCTGCTTAACCATGCCATGGAGCAGCGTTAATGGGGTTCAGGATTTTTATCTGGATAGGCCTTATTGGCCTATCTTTTTCGTCATTCTCGCAACTGCCGAGCAATGCTGAAGTGCGCTTTATGCGCACTGTATACCAACAACACAGTGCCGATTTAGCGGCGCACACCCGTCAAAGGTTGGTGGAGAATGCTTTTTTGCTACACCAAGCACATCAGCGTTTTCCATCGTTAGTGATTCGCCAAGCTACCGTGGGCTTCAACAATCACTATCATGTGCGCCGCTACTTACTGAGCGCTTGGCAGGCTCAAGGCTGGTTAGACGACAATGCCATAGCGCCGTTGGCGCTTAACCCTGCTTACAATGATAATTGGTTACGCCGCACACTGGGCCACTACCCAGCCGATGGCGCACTCAATCAAGTCACCGTGAATAAGCTTACAGGCATCAAGCTACTGGATGCCACGGCATTATCCAACACCTTGAACATGGCAGATTTTTACCAGAGCATGTCGATGCAGATAAAATATAAGTTGCATCAAGGTGACATGTCCGTATTTCACAGCGAGTTGCAACGTTGGCATCGATTTCGTCAAAGCGCCCTATTGGTGAGCCCTCTGCTCAAAAGCCATCAGCTCAGCCTTGAGCGCCTACAAGACATCGCTTTGGCAGATATTCTTCGCCCTAGCCTATTAACCGAGCTCGGCGTACAACGAACCATGCACGGCAGCAGTGGTGAGCTGGAGCGCCTCAAACAGGACATCAAAGAGCAAGATATCGTTGCCTATTATGAGCGTCACCGCGAGCGCTTTCGCTATATTGCCAAAGTACGAGCTTACGGAGTTCAGTTTGATCAGCATGAGCAAGCGCAAAAGTTCTATCAACAAGCCAAAAGTCAGGGTTTTATTAGCGCAATGGGCGACAAAGAAAACGTATTCGGCAAACAAAATAGCGTATTAAGTCGCGATAACGACAGCGCCCCGGTATTTGCCAAGCAACTGGCATTCACGTTGCCAACAGATACCTTATCGCGCCCAGTACGCACGCCTGCAAACAAGTGGCTAGTACTAATGAGCACGGAAAAAGCCTATGAATACTATGCTAAAAACAGCGAAACGGTGCGTTACCAAGCCATTGAGGCACTCGCTAAGGAGCAGGCACAGCAGAACTATGAAGCACAATTTAAGGCGTGGCGCGCGCACATGGAGGCAGCCGGATGAAACGAGTCATAGTGCTTTTAATACTGCTCATAGGCGCTCTAGCCTGGTATTTGAGCGCCGATGTTGGGGCTATCAAAGCCCGCAGCGACTCGCCCACCTTGCTGTCAGTGCGTGATACCCCCGCAGTGGCAGCCGAAGAAGCGGTCTCTGCTCGCCAGAGTAAAACACAGTATTCGCAAGCCGTTGACCCCCCTAAACAGATAAGCGCTCAAGCGCCTATCACAGAGCCGGAATATGTGCCTCCTATCGCCAAAGACCGGCAACAAGATGACGCTTATCAAGGTGATTTGCACGATCACCAAGCTTATCAGCGCTACCAACAGCGCCAACACAACGACTTTAAACGCGCCTATATCAGTGCCGCAAAAGATAAAGTCGCGCTCCTTAAAACTTGGCTAGCGCGGGGGGAGCGAGAAGGCATCTCGCCGGAACAGCTGCAGTTTGCTCGGGATAAAATTGCCGCCTTAGAGCAAGCCAAGCAACAGTTGGAAGAGCAATTAGCCCAACAATAGCGTATCGTCTATAGCGCGGAAATGGCTGGCGGCATTGATCAAAGATGTCGCCGTCAACGGTGCACAACTGTACACTTCGACGCGCTTATTACGTTCATGACGTAGTTTGGCGACGAGCATATCGAAATCACCGTCACCAGAGAGTAAAATGGTGGTATCCGTTTGCGTTCCATGCTCCATAGCATCAAGGGTGATACCCACATCCCAATCGCCTTTAGCCGAACCATCAGCACGCTGAATATAGGGTTTCAGCTTGACCTCAAAGCCAATGGCTCGGAGGATATTTTGGAATTCTCGTTGTTTGCTATCGCCACGATCAATGGCATAAGCGATGGCGGTGACTATTTCGTACTTAGCGCTTACCTCGCGCCAAAAGGCGTTGTAGTCAAAATTGCGCGTAAAACTCTCACGGCAGGTGTAATAAATATTTTGTACATCTACAAAAATGGCCGCTGTAGGCATAGATCCTCTCTAAAGGTGGCTTAATCGCCGTGCCCAGTTACCATTGTGGCCTACTTTGCACTGCTGTTCAGTGTCGTAGACTATCTGTTTTTTCGGGTTGTGCATAGCTAAGTCCTCGGCCTTGAGCACCGCCATCAACTGCGCTTCCAATTGCGGGCGCATTTGTGAGCCTAAAAAGGAACGTAACTGTTCATCGGTGGTGAACACCACAATCACTTTGATGTTGTCGGTTCGCTGCCAATCAATAACGTGGGTCAGCCACTCAAAACCTGACAACGGCTCACAATGTTCATTACAAAAGCGGGTCAGCGCTTTGCGCAGTGTGTTGTCTTTTTTCTTATCAGTTTTACGCATCGGTTTATCCACACAAAAACGCCGCCCGGTTGGGCGGCGTAAACACAGGGAGAATGACTAGAAATTATTTGCTCTCAAGCAAATTGCCAGAGCCTATTTCAATTTTACGTGGCTTCAAGGCTTCAGGGATCTCTCGCTCTAAGTCAATGACTAGGAGCCCGTTTTCAAGCCCTGCGCCGAGCACTTTAACGTGGTCGCCAAGCTGGAACTTACGTTCGAAGTTGCGCTCAGCAATACCTTGATGAATGAATTTTCGCTCTTGCTTGTCGTCTTTGTCAGCCTTTATACCGGCGACTTTCAGAGTATTGTTCTCTGACTCAATACTCAGCTCATCTTCGCTGAATCCAGCCACCGCCATGGTGATACGATACTGGTCTTTACCCAATGCCTCGATGTTGTAAGGTGGGTAGCTTGGCTGCTTATCGGTGCGTGCCGCCGCATCCATAAGTGATGCAAGGTGGTCAAAACCGATGAATGAACGATATAGTGGTGATAAATCTACTGTACGCATAATGATATCCTCATAATTAAGCGATATTAGTTGCTACTTTTCACGATGAACAAGTAACATTTACGTTTTAAATCAATAAGTTTACTTAGTTTGGGACCCTTTCCGGCGTCCTCACTAACTGATGTATGGACAGCGTCTTTATTTTCAAGAAAAAGATGCAAAATTTTTTCTGCCACTATCCGGTCTAATTTATTAAGCCTATGAATTTTAAGTTAAATATGAAAAAAATTTTATTGCAGATTATTATTATTGCGATCGTTTTCTTTGCTGTCAGTGCATTTCAACAGCGCAATCTGCTAAGTACCGATCACACCCCCGCGCCTTACTTTGCCTTAACACAACTCAATGAACAGGGGCGATACAGCATCAAAGAACTCCAGGGGCAAACTACCGTGGTGTACTTTTTTGCGCCATGGTGCTCTATCTGCAAGGTGTCCATGCCTAACTTACAATCGGCAATGGATGATGGCGATATTAACGCTGTGGCCGTTGCCCTTGATTATCAAAGTGAGCAACAAGTACAAGATTTTGTCGCTGACCTCTCTTTATCCATGCCCATACTTTTAGGTAGCGCACAAACCGCTAAGCAATATAAAATATCTGCATTCCCAACCTATTATGTTATTGATGAATCACTGCGCATAACTGCCCGCTCTATGGGCTACTCCAGTGAATTAGGCATTAAATACCGAGGTAGAGATGAATAAACGACATTGCTTTGTCGCCGCGCTGAGCATGCTCTGCGCGCCAACGTGGGCCACAAAAAACCTGCCAGCGTTACCCGAGCCAGTGACCAATAATGCCGTCGCCCAAGTGACAACGGAACAAGGGCCTTATTTTATTAGCTTCATGGGGTTAGGTGCTGGGAAAAGTCACGAGGACGTGCACAATAAAGTGTGGGCATTAAAAATTGGCCAGGGGCAATGGCAAGGTAAAAAAAGTGTTCCCGCCAGTACCGAATTAAAAGGCCGATTGGCGGCGACTGCTGTGGGGGTCGGTCCATACGCTTATGTTTTTGGTGGCTATACCGTGGCCGACGATCACAGTGAAATTTCAGCGCCCGACGCCTATCGTTTTGATGTGCTAACCAACAGCTACCAGCGCCTAGCGGATATGCCGGTGCCTGTCGATGATAGCGTTGCGTTGAATTACCAAGACAAGTTTATCTACTTGATCAGTGGCTGGCACAATGATGGCAACGTGAACTTAGTACAAGTCTATGACATTGCTAATAATACTTGGCAACAAGCGTCGCCATTTTTAGGCGAGCCGGTATTTGGTCACGCCGGTGCAATTAAAGGTAATATCATGGTGGTGTGTGATGGCGTAAAAACCGTTGCTTATATTGATAAACGCCGAGGCTTCGATGGCAAAGCCCAATGTTTTAAAGGGATCATCCACCCCGACAAGCCAACAAAAATTGATTGGCGTATGATTAGCCATCCCACCGGCAAGAGTCATTATCGTATGGCAGCGGGAACAATCAATGGCCAGCTGGTGTTTATGGCGGGCTCCCCTAACCCTTATAACTACAACGGTATCGGCTATAATGGTAAACCCAGTTCGCCGTCAAATCAGGTATGGCGTTTCGATACTGATACTAATCGTTGGCAACGTTTAGAGCATGCCCAACAGGGCACCATGGACCACCGGGGTTTACTGAGTCACCAAGGCACCGCCTATCGCATTGGCGGCATGGGCGAAAAGCAAAAGGTGCTCGACGTGGTCACCCCTTATCGATATTCATTTTAGGACGCAGTTATGGCAAAAGCGTGTGCATATCACATATTAGTGAAGAGCAAAGAAGAGTGTTTGGCTATTAAAGCCAAGTTAGACAAAGGCGGCGACTTTAATAAACTCGCGAAACAATATTCCACCTGCCCATCAAAAAAACGTGGCGGCGATTTGGGTGAATTTCAGCGCGGCACTATGGTCAAAGCCTTTGACGATGTGGTGTTTAAAAAACCGCTATTGGAAGTACACGGGCCGGTGAAAACCAAGTTTGGCTATCACCTAATTAAAACCGTTTATCGTAGTTAATCGCTTTTAGCGAATATAGAAATCGCTTTTGCTTATTTTACCCCAGCGACGAACCTCGCTACACTGCAAACCTAACGTTATTAACTGCACTGGAGAGAACTATGCTAACTGTTATTTTTGGCCGTGAAGGGTGCCCTTTCTGCGTACGCGCAAAAGATGTTGCCGAGCAACTGACGCAAAGCCGCGATGACTTCAAATACCGCTATATCGATATCGTTAAAGAAGGGATCAGCAAAGCGGATTTAGAAAAATCAGCTGGCAAACCATGTGAAACAGTGCCGCAGATCTTTATCGATCAGGCGCATATTGGTGGATTCACTGAGTTCGAAGCTTACGCGAAAGAAAATTTAGGTCTGTACCAAGACTAATACGATAAGAAAGCCGGGATCATACTCGGCTTTTTTTGCCTCCTGCGCACCATTTTTGCGCTGAAAAACTCACTTTGGCCCGCCAGTTTTTAATGCGTTTTTAACAACAAAACATGCTTAGTACACATGCGTTAAACCGTTAATTTTACGTAATTTCTCCGTGATTAAATCTAAGCGCAACGAACACCACTGGTTAAATTTCATACAAAACCAAGCACATAGGAAATAGTTGTAATTTATACAAGCAATTACTGCTTCATTCCTGTACAATGCGCGCCTCTTTGAATTCCCTGAGGCGTTTTAATGTCAGAACCAGTCACCTTTGAGTCGTTACACCTTTCTCCTGCTACTTTAAAAGCAGTGAGCGAATTGGGTTATGAGACTCCTTCCGAGATCCAAGCTCAATGTATTCCTCTTTTACTCGACAAAAAGGACGTATTGGGAATGGCACAAACAGGCACGGGTAAAACCGCCGCCTTTGCCTTACCATTGTTGAATAACTTGGATGCGGATGCAAAATATCCGCAAGTGCTTGTGCTTACTCCCACCCGTGAACTCGCAATCCAGGTTGCAGAAGCATTCGAGCAATACGCAAAATTTACTAAGGGCGTAGAAGTGCTCGCGCTTTACGGCGGCCAAAGCTACGGTATTCAGCTCAGCGCCCTACGTCGCGGTGCGCAAATCATTGTCGCGACTCCGGGTCGTCTACTTGATCACATCAGTCGTAAATCTATCGACCTATCACGCTTAAGCGCATTGGTGTTGGATGAAGCCGACGAAATGCTACGCATGGGCTTTATCGATGATGTAGAAAGCATCATGGCGCAAACCCCGGAAGACAAGCAAACTTGTTTGTTCTCGGCGACCATGCCAAAACAGATTCAGTCTATTTGCAAAACCTATTTGCAAGACGCAGAGCAAGTGCGTATTACGCCACGCAACAGCACAGTATCCACTATCGAGCAAGTGTACTGGCAAGCGCGTGTACACAAAAACAAAGCCATTGTGCGCTTTTTAGAAGCCGAAGACTTTGATGCTGCCATTGTATTTGTGCGTACTCGTAACGACACTGTGCAGTTGGCTGAGCTCCTTGAGCGCGAAGGCTTCTCTGCCGCACCATTAAACGGTGATATGAACCAGCAGGCGCGTGAGCGCACCGTTGACCGCCTTAAAAATGGTTTACTTGATATTGTTATTGCCACCGACGTGGCAGCACGAGGCCTAGATGTTGAACGCATCAGCCTAGTGGTTAACTATGATATCCCACAAGACAGCGAAGCCTATGTACACCGTATTGGTCGTACCGGCCGTGCAGGTCGTCAAGGTAAAGCTATTTTGTTCGTTAAGGGTAATGAGCGTTACCTACTTAAGAACATTATGCGCCACACCAAGAGCGACATCGCTCAGGTAGAATTGCCGAGCGCTAAAGTCGTTGAGCAAAAGCGTATTGATGGCCTAGAGAAGAAAGTGGCTGCTGCGCTGGAGCACAAAGACAGTGAGTTCTTTGCGCAAGTAGCCAATACCCTAGGTAACAAGTTGCAATTGAGCCAAGGTGACTTAGCCGCCGCGCTACTTTATCTGGCACAGCAACAGTCGCCGTTGAAGGTCGAGGAAATCAAAGCGAAGGAACGTCCAGAGCGTGGTGAACGCAGTGAGCGCAAAGGGGATCGTCGTCGCGACGGTGATAAGCCTCGCCGCGAGCGTCGTGATGCTAACACGCCAATGGATACGTACCGTATTGAGGTGGGTCGCGAGCACGGCGTACAAGTTAAAAATATCGTCGGTGCCATTGCTAATGAAGCGGATATCTCCAGCAAGTTTATTGGCGACATTCGTTTATTTGACGCTCATAGTACCGTTGAGCTACCAAAAGGCATGCCTGAGGACAAGCTGGCGCACTTCCAAAAAGTGTATATCTGCAAGCGTCCTATGAAGCTGACGCTTAGCCAAAGCGAAGCTCGTGCACCGCGTGAGGCACGTGAACCACGAGGTGAAGGCAAAAAGCGTAGTTTCCGCGACCCTAACGCTAAAGGCCGTGGCCAGCGTAAAGAGCGCAAAGCAGTGAGCTTTCAATAAGCCTTACATGACATAAAAAACCGCCGTTATGGCGGTTTTTTTGTGCCTGGATTTCAGCCTAGCAACAACCCCTAGTTGCTGCGCGTGTCAGGTTCACGCTTTGGCGGTGACAACAAGGCTGGCCACAAAGTAGCGCCGTCACTGTCGATGGGGGTCAGTATCTCTAAGCCGAGGATATGTGCCACCACAGGGTAAATATCAAGATTACGCACCTGTGCCAGCGTTTTCCCTTGGTGGAAACTTGGGCCCACGGCTAAGAACACAGCGTCCATATTGTCATCATCGATAAAACCATGGGTGCCCAGATAATGATGATCAGGCTGCGTAAACACCACCGGTGGGCGCGTTTGCAGCACAATATCAGCCTGTCTCGGCCCCATAGTGACACCATATTGAGCCAGTTGCTCCTTACTCATCACCTGATATTGATCCGCTGCCTGCTTGTGTAGTCGCTCTCGAAGTGCCTGTAAAGCGCGCGTAGACGCCTTATGTTGATAAATAGCCACCCGAGTACCAGAGTTAATAACTTTAAATCCATCATCGATGTTGAGCGATGCTAAAGGAATGCCGGCATCGGGATTTACTTCGCTCATGCCATGATCAGAGACCACAATTAGGTTCACCTCGGTGTCTAACTCGGTATTTATTCTGCGCCACAGCTCACCAATAAGGCGATCGATTCCTAAAGCTCCTGCCTTGGTTTGCGGCGCGTTCGGCCCATACTTGTGGCCGAGGCTGTCAACCTCAGAAAAGTAGCTCATAATGAGTTTGGGGCGCTGCTGCTTGGGTAACTTAAGCCATTGAATGATTTGCTCTACGCGATGGGACTGCTTGCCGTGGCTAGAATACGGATAAAAGTAAGACGCTGTGCGGCCATTGAAACGCGCATCCGATTCTGGCCAGTAATAGGTAGCGGCTTTCACCCCTTGTAGCTCAGCTAGGTTCCACAGTGGCGTGCCTGATACCCAGCTAGTATCAGCCTGCCCTTTGCCCATGGCATAGCACTGTTGCCGCTGTTTATCACAAAAACGGTTACCCACGATACCATGGTGACTGGGCAGCAGACCTGTGGCGATGCTGATGTGGTTGGGGAAAGTTTTGCTCGGATAAACCGTTTTCATTCGCAGCGCCCGCACTCCTTGACGGCTTAATTTAGCTAGCGCCGGGGTATCGAAATGCTCAATGTAGTCATGACGAAAACCATCGATGGAAATGATGACCGTGGCGGGCACCGTGGCGGGATTTTGAGTAGCCGACTGGCCGTAAGCCGCCCCACTACAAAACAGAATGAGCATCATAGAAAATACTGCGCGCATGTCACATATCCTTGTTATAAAAACTAAAATCTTAGTTGAGAAGAATGAAGTTATGATGAAGGTACCGATTTTAGTTATTGTAGTACAGGCTTACAGCTGTTTTCAGGCATAAAAAAACCGCGCTAAAGCGCGGCTTTTCTTGAAACCTTGGGTCGACTTATAGGTCGCCTTCGTTTTCAGATAGGAACTTAGCAACACCTTCAGGGCTTGCGTCCATACCTTTTTTACCTTCAGTCCAACCAGCTGGACATACTTCACCGTGCTCGCTGTGGAACGCTAGAGCGTCGACCATGCGCAGCATCTCGTCGATGTTACGGCCTAGCGGTAGGTCGTTAACTACTTGGTGACGTACTGTGCCTTCCTCGTCAATTAGGAAAGAACCACGGAAAGCAACGCCCGCTTCAGGGTGCTCTACGTCGAACGCTTGACAAATTTCGTGCTTCACGTCAGCAACAAGGTCATATTTAACTTTACCGATACCGCCGTCAGCAACAGCAGTGTTACGCCATGCGTTGTGTGAGAACTGTGAATCGATAGAAACACCGATTACTTCAACACCACGCTTTTGGAACTCTTCATAGCGCTTGTCGAAAGCAATAAGTTCAGAAGGACAAACGAATGTGAAATCAAGTGGGTAGAAAAAGATAACCGCTTTCTTTCCTTTGATTTTTTCGTGTAGGTTGTAGTCTTCAACGATCTCGCCGTTACCTAGCACTGCAGCTGCTGTGAAATCTGGTGCCTTGCGGCCTACTAATACACCCATTGTAATCTCCAATAGTTTGAGTTTATCGTTAACACAGTGGCTCTGACGGCAAATGCGTCAAAGCATTTTATGTATGTGCAAGTAAATATAGTGACGAAAAAGCAAAAACCAACCCCATCACGTAAAATTCACGTTGCACCTAATTCTGCGCAATATGGTACTGACCCTGCGCACAAAAGAACAATCGCATTTAGCGATAGCTATCATCGATAAAACTGATTGACACCAACGCCTTTGTCTTAGGCACAAAAAAGCCCGCTAGTGCGGGCTTTTAAGCTATTTAATCCATAATATCTTCGGGCATATTGCCACGAATCTCTTGCCATATTTGGCCACTCTTATGGCCGTAGCGACGCATCAGGGCAATTGCGCCATCGTGGTCTTGCTGCTCGGCAAGCTCGGCTAAGTCTGAATAGAACTGACGCGCCAGCTCTCGAGTACGCGGGTCAGAAAAATAGTGGCAGCCAATTTTAGAGTAAAAACCTTTAAAGCCATTTAAAATCAATACATAGATTTTATTGTTCCCTGCCCCAGCTAACTGGTGATGGACAAGGTAATCATAATCGGCGAAGGCCTGCGCTGTGTCTTCTACAGTTTCTCTATCTGCAACAATTTCTTTTACACGTTCTGGGTCTATCTTAATCGCTGCGCGCATGTAAATGGCGCTGATGTTCGTACGCGCAGAAAGCAGCTGGTCGGTCAGCTCTGGCATTTTGTCTTCATCAAGACGGGCCAAGGTCTCAAGAATGTTCAGCCCTGAGGTTTCCCAAAAGTTGTTCACGCGCGTCGGCTTACCGTGTTGAATAGTCAGCCAGCCATCGCGGGCTAGGCGTTGTAACACCTCACGCAAGGTAGTGCGAGTGACGCCAATCAGTTCCGATAGCTCACGCTCAGCTGGAAGAATTGAGCCAGGCGGAAACTCGCCATTCCAGATGGACTCAACTATGTACTCCTCAGCAAATCCAGCTGGGCTTTTGGCTTTGAATATTCTCATCTAACGTCCACTTCACTACTAAAAATATTATTATTGATCTTAACATACTGATTGTACCAGATGCGAAGCAACTAACAAGCACACTCGCCCAGTCACGGTTTTGTGATCATACACAGCAAAGGTGAGATTGTTACACAGTGTGAGATCTTAAATTCGACGCTCAGAGATGGGGTAAATGTGGGAAGCGCCAAAAGCTTAAAAAGAGCTATTGACGCCATAGCCTCTTGTTATAAGCCGTTTGCAACAATGATATATATGAATAAGCCAAAAAACGATCCTGATGCTACGAACAATGAAATACGTACCCTTTTAATATGACTGTCTAAACCTTCATGGTACAGGGGGAAATTTTTAGGGTTACCAAACAACATACCCCAATACTGATCTTGGTAGCTTAGGTATTCGACTAGCCTATTTTTCCGTTCTTCTGTACCTTTATGCGCAGCTTTTTTGTATGCTTCCATCTGGATGCTAAACACAATAAAGCTAATCGCTACTACCCCAAACAGGATGATAAATACCATTACTTCCCTTAGGCTTATAACATATTTATAGCGAGCGAATCGCGCGTTTTTTACTACGCTACCACTCACTTTTCTGAGTGATATATTTTTAACAGACTAGTTAACTCATTGCTAGTATTATTAAAAATAGCTATTTCTCGTTTTTATCTTGCGACAAAAGCTTGCAATTGAGCCGTTTCCTTGACTATGTGAGCGGCTGCGCTGCAACTGTTTTAATATAAAGCACTTACATGTTTTCAAAAGAATGAAGACTCGCTCGCCTTATTTAAATTACATCGCAGACTACATGTTGATTCGACAGTATTCACTGAAAACGGTTAACGCTTATCTTAGTCCCAGTGAACGTGTTTAGCGCTTTGGTATGTGAGCCTGTCAAAACATCAACCTTGGTCAAGACCTAAATCTAAATAAGCAATCAAATAACCGTATTGCTTATCTGTGAGTTGCTCTTTTTTATGCATTGATTTCGCCAATTCAAAAGTCCAGTTTTGACCAGCCGGTGGCGCAGGAATAGATAAGTCTAGATTTAGCAGATTCGTATTGACGACTGTATTTCCAAGTTGAGCAGCCTGCTTGGCACAGTAACTTAGGATGTACTCTACTGCGTATTTGTCTACGCTGGGTTGCCACGTGTATTCAGTCTCGCATCCGTACTTCGTTTGGCCTTCCGGGGTAACGTATTCCAACCTGCCTGTCGTGCAGCCAATAAGCAAAAAAATAGAAAGTAAAGAAACTAAAAACTTCATCCTAATTAAAATGTCCTTGTTCGCTTAACGCTCGTTTAATGGGCGGGTTAAGCTTAGCTAAAATTACCGAGGAACGAGCACCGGCCTAACTTTAGGGACCCATTCATTATTGCCTTTGATAAATGAGCTTTACAGCTCATTTCTTTGAATTATTGAGCACTTCAAGGACAAGGCCTTGCGCCTTTTTATGATCCGCTCCCGGCCATCTGATAGTGCCGTCATCAGCAAGCTCGTATTTAATGTTTTCGGCTTCAAATCGTTTCAATAAAAGGGCTCTAGGCTGCCCGCTTAAATTGGTACCAGGCTTCGTAGGTTCAGAACAAGCAAGCAAACTAAGCAAAGCTAAAAGTATAAATAATGACTTCAATTTAACTACCCGTATAGTTTCGCGTTAAATGGTGTGCAGTGCCACTGCCCAATCTAATTCAGTGTGCCCTAAACACGAAAGCTGATCCAAACTAACATTGCCAAGCGTTGTGAATCTGTCTTAAATATTTATGTTCTGTATTTTTCTTGGTGTACCAGGTTGAGGTTTTCACTTGCTACTGGAGCTTCAAAATACTGGGTCACATGATGAAATACAGCTTCGGTATTAAAGGTAGCCCTCTTTGGTTGTTCAACTCGACGTTTAGCAATTTGAGATAAGCATTGCTCATCTGTTAAGTCTAAATACCAAAGCTCATGCTCGCTATGCACTTCGCCACACAAAGACACGAACCAAGCTCTTTGCCTAATAGTGTTAGCCGGAAAATCCATGACAACGTTCACCCCAACATTCAGCAAATTTTGAACATGGGTTTTAACGAAAGGCTTAATAAGGTTTGAGTACTTTATGTAGTCGTCAAATATTTGAATTTGTGAAGGGTAATGAGCTGATAACCAATCGTCTTCTGAAATTAAAACAGCATTGTTTTTAGCAGCCAGAACTCTAGATTTAGTTGATTTCCCTGCTCCCATTTTGCCACAGAAAAAGAATAGCTTTCCCTGATTTTCCATGTTTCCTCCGCTTACTTAAAACGCCGCATTTACTAGTGAGCAACGCCACCACCGAAATTCGGTCACCGTGCCGTAACCATTGAAGCTGATTCAAACGAAAACGAATCTGCCTTAAACGACTTGCTAGGCTTGTGTATGTTGCAGCTAGATTAGTGCCGTATAAAGCAAACCATTACGGGATTAATAATGCAAATGCTATCGACCCACCAATAAACATGGTTGGGATGCTTTGAAACACTAATTCAAAAGCTTTGTCGTATTGCTCTGGACTCAACGTTGGTTTAGTTAGATATAGCTCATAAGAAAAGCAAATTGGCTGGTATATAGGCACTCGTAAAAACCAAGTTAGCGCACTAACTGGAATTAAAAACAACAACGATCTCGTCCATACTGAAGGGACGACAAAGTGAATTGCAGGAATAATGTACAGGAATGCCACATACAAGGCATTTGCCGATATACTCTGGGTACCAACGTTATAGTACTGACCTTCATACATCATCAAGACAGTGACACCAAGAACACTAATTATAAACAATTTCCCAAACTCTTTGGTGCGTGCAACGCGCAGAAAAAATAGCCTATAACTAACAATAATACAGTCAACCAAGCAAAAGCTTCCCAGTTCGTTTCCAGGAAACGAGGGCTAGATGTTTGGATAAGTATAAAAAACGCATACGCTACGGGTAGATAAAGAAATAAAGTAATTCCGGGGCGTAGAGATGCCCAAGCTATTTGCCTTACCATTTGTAGCTCCCTCCAAGAAGCCTAACAACTTATTAGCGAGAGCTTGCAAGGTATACTGCCCCGTATGGTAGTGTCCACTTCCTCGACACATAACACGCAGGCACCGCAGCCTATCCACTGAAAGTGTTTTTTATGTAATTTAATTGTGCTCTTGTTTTACGGTAGAAAGTATGAGGCTATCAATTTCATTGTTCACAGCACCGATACTACTATTATTTAATATCACGTAACCAAAATTTAGGTCTGTGACAGAACGTGATAGAGAGACCCAACCTCGATTAAATCCAGCAAATCCGAGACTGTTGTTTTCTGTGTCCACAACATAGCTCATGCTCCAGCGCCCGTTAGTATTTGGAGCTGGCTTAATCATTAGATCTATGAGCTTTTCTGGCAACAAAATTGAACCATTATAATGTCCATCGCTATTACGCAAAACTGCCATATTGCAGCGAGCTAAATCTACAGCCGTTGTTTGTAAGCCCGCCGCTGCTTGTTCATTGAAGTACACCATACCCGTGACTTTACCGGTATCATCATAAGGTGTTGCCGACTTACTCATTACTATCTCAGTAATATTGAACGTTGAATCCTTCATATTCAGAGGTTCGAATACATTTTTCTGCATATAAGCTTCAAATGTCATGCCGGATACATCTTCAATTAACAGTTGTACCACTGAATATCCACCACCGGAATAAGACCATTTTGTATTTGGCGCATGGATAAGTTCAACGGGTCCAGCGCCGTTGCTATTACCATTTAGTGAGTCGACAATAGAGGATAACTTTTCGCGAGACTCCCACCCTGTATAAGGTCCCAAAGATAGGCCGGAAGTGTGAGACAGAATATTTCTTAGTGTGACTTTTTTTACATCAAAATCAGATTGGGGAATTTGCCAGCGTTTAAGATATTGATTAATTGGTGTATCGAGATCTACTTTGCCTTGAGCGACTAATTGCATTGCTCCCCAAGCAGTAACCAGCTTAGAAATAGAGCCTACATTGAACGAATTCCTTTGAGTAATTTCAGTTTTAGCCGCAACGTCAGCAAAACCATAGGAACGAAAGCCCACAACTCTACTTCCATTAACGAATGCCAGAGCAACGCCGGGAGCTTTGTGCTTTTCTAAAATTTGCTGTACACCATCGTCCAAACGCTTTGTGAGCTCAGATATATCTTTAATTTCTTTAGCAATAGAAACGTTGGCAAAAAAAGCCCACGATATTATCAAGATAGTTCTAATCATAACTTTCCTTGTGTGTTCTGCTCCATGATACGAGCCGTGTTAAGCTTGAACGAGAAGCGAGTGTCAGCCAAGCTTACAACGTCGTTAACGTATTTATTCTGTTAGGCGTTTGTAATGACAAACTCGTGAAAGCCTTCTGTTTCAGCAGGCTCCACTTTCTCAACAAGAGCCACATTTAATTGAGTAAACAAGTTACTCCAAAACTTCAACGCCAAGCTGTCGTTTATATAAACTGCTACATGCCATTGTTCGCTCACAGCTTGCATCAAGTGTTGAACGACAAATTTCCCGACACCTTGCTTTCGATATTTAGGGAGGATAAATATATCAGCCAATTCCGGCATTTCTTTACCCCGAATCTCGGTCGTCTCAACAGTGGCAAAGCCTGCAACCTGGTCAGAAACAAAAATTAGATAAGCGGCACACTCTTGTTCACCGCAAACAACGGAATTGAGGTATTGTTCATCAATATCAAAGCGCCCGTCAGTACCTACATCCTCTTGATCAAATGAACTTTGGTGATATTGGTAAAACTGCCACAGCATACACAATGTGCCACTGTCAGTTGTTTTAGTTTTCCTTACTTTGATTTCCATTTGATGCTCGTTCTTATTAAGGCTCAAATCCATAGCTTCCAACGGTGAAGGCTACCTTGGGTTTCTGATGCCAAATCTACATAACAGCCCGTTAGGTGTTTAACATAGTTGGCATTTAATTCTATTTCAGTCTTAAAGCCCAAGAAACATTCACCGTTAAGTTGATATTTAATCATCCCATCATGATGTTCCCAGTGATAGATTTTTCTGAAGTATTCTTTGGCCGCCTCTTCAGTAGGGAAAGAAAACATTAGTTCGAATTTACAAGATTCTATTTCCGGATAAGCTTTTCGAAGTGACTCAACTAACGTTGCGATTCTATTCATGCTCACCTAGATATAATCCCCCGCATACAACCTCCTTATTACATTCACTTGCAAATCGAATATAACACTAATTGATTCTGAGAATACTATGCTCTCCTATAAGTACTTTCCAGAGATTAAGGACTTATTTAGTCAAAAGCCGAGACTTTGATTCGTTCAATATCGGCATTAGCTCCGCACTGCGTATAGCTCTTCGAGCAATTCAATATATAATTTTTTTATTCATTTTCACTGGTTCACAAACCCAAATGAAAACCAGCCTACCGCTTTAAATGATTCATTCGCTTTTTTGTTCACTTAACAACGCTAGCCTGTACACAAATGGCGCTAAATTAAGTGCTTAGGCACGCCACTGAGCTTACCTTTAAGGCCGTTAATACGCTTGCATAGAGCCAAGGGCGTGGCATAATCAGCCCATCAACAACGACGTGAGTTAACTATGAGCTGGTTAGGTAAGCTATCGCACCAACGTGCGCCTTGGGTACTGTTAGCGGTGATTGCCACCGTATTCGAAGCAACTGCTTTGTATTTCCAATATGCCATGGACTTAGCGCCATGCATTATGTGCATTTATCAGCGTACAGCAGTCTTGGGTGTGCTCTTTGCGGCCTTACTAGGCTGTATTAATCCACAAAATATGTATTTACGCCTAGTGGCGCTAGCGAGTTGGCTGGTTGCCAGTATTTGGGGTTTCTTGCTCGCCAAAGAACATATCATGATGCAAACCACCACAGACCCGTTTGCCTTCGTATGCGAGTTTGAACCTAACTTCCCAAGCTTTATGCCTTTACACGAGTGGCTGCCGAGCTTTTTTGCTGCTACCGGTGATTGTGGCAACATTGATTGGCAATTTATGGGGTTATCAATGCCTGGTTGGATGCAAGTGATCTTTGCGGTGATGGCAGGCGTTGCAATTATCGTTACCTTAAGCAGCTTTTTTTATAAACCTAAGGCTTCATGATTTACTTTCTTCCCAGTCAAATTCCGAAACTCAAGTCGCTCAGTCACAATGAGCGACTCGCTATAGTGGCGGATTCATTAAACAGGCTATCAGCGCAGCGCCGAGTCATGCTCAATATTATTAAACTGCTGCTGATCACCCCACTATTTCTGCTGCTGGTGCGCTTTGAAGGCTGGCACATGTTGCCATGGCTGCTCTTAGCCGGCATCGCCTATCCTATTATTGTGCTCCCAGTGCGCCATGCATTCGCGCTGTTTCACCTTGATGAAGCCATCGCCGCACATAAAAAGGGCAACTAAACGTTGCCCTTTGGTTTATCAGCAATACTTTGCCACTATCTTACCTTCACCAATTCCCGAATTTGCGCCAACGTACTTGCACCAATACCTGGCACAGCGTCTAGCTCATCAACACTACGAAAATTGCCTTGCACCTGACGATATTCGATGATGGCGGCTGCTTTAGTGGGGCCAATTCCCGGCAGCGATTGCAGCTGTTCTTGGGATGCTTGGTTAATATCAAGTTTGGCTGGAGTTACCTGCTCACTCGCTTGTTGAGGTGCCTCAGCAGCGACCACTGCTGGGGTAAGTACAAGCGCACAGGCGGTGTAGAGTGCGGTTAGTAGCTTCATGCTTCTCTCCTTAGAAGTTAAAGTAAAAATCCGTGTTACTTCAATAGTAAATAAAGAATAATTACTGAGATGTGTCAAATAAAACTAACGATAAAGTCGTGCTTTTTTGTGGTAAAAATGCTTAACCCTTTAAAAGGAATGATTAAAACCCTTGACGGGCGAATCGCCAACCACTACCCTTACTGTATAAAAAAACAGTACCCTTGAGGAGAAGCCATGGCTGTTGTAACTAAATACGTTGTAGAACGAGACGGAGTCGAGCGCATGACCTTTACTAGCAAAAAAGAAGCCGATGCCTATGATAAGATGCTCGATATTGCCGAAAGCTTAGAAGAGTTATTAGGCGGCGTTGATGTTCCCTTAAGTGAGCAACAAGTAGAAAGCCTGTCGTTGGAAATAGCAAAACAAAAAGACGACTTTATGCATGTACTTAAAGGTACTAAGCCTGCAGCAAAGGCCACAAAAAAAGCCAGCAAAGAGCCAAGTGATAAGGAAAATGTTACTGAGCTCAAAGCCAAAGAGGCGTAAAGCTATTTCTTAGACATAAAAAAAGCCAGCATTGCTGGCTTTTTTTATCATTCGCGTTACTTAGTAACCGCTGCAACGGCATCGGCAAAGTAATTGATATTATCTTTGCTTACCCCTGCCACGTTTACACGGCTAGAACCGACGATGTAGATTGAATACTCTTTTTGTAGGCGTTCGATCTGTTCTTTGTTAATCCCTAGGAAAGAGAACATACCGTGCTGGCGTTCAATAAATGAGAAGTCCATGCCTTCGCATTTGTCGTTTAACTTATCCTTAAGCAATGAACGCAAACCATTGATACGAGAGCGCATGTCATCAAGCTCTTGGTGCCACATCGCAGTTAGCTCGTCGCTACTAAGAATAGTATTAACAATATCTGCACCGTGTGCCGGCGGCATCGAATAAATACTGCGTACCACACTGAGCATCACTGAATTAGCAATATCGGCAGTGGCTTGATCTTTTGAGATCACTGAACAGGCACCAATACGCTCACGGTATAAGCCGAAATTTTTCGAACATGACGAACAAATGATTAGCTCATCTACCTGCGAGGCCAA
The DNA here is from genome assembly GCF_022347945.1 of Pseudoalteromonas sp. MM17-2. NCBI lineage: Bacteria > Pseudomonadati > Pseudomonadota > Gammaproteobacteria > Alteromonadales > Pseudoalteromonadaceae > Pseudoalteromonas > Pseudoalteromonas sp. MM17-2. Next base: position 52,727 of record NZ_JAKRFV010000020.1, read on the forward strand.
ATGGCGTAAACCCGCAGCATCCTCATCCAAACTCGTACCAAAACCTTGATAGGCGATATCAACCAGTACTGTAAAGCCTTGAACTTTAGCGATCTCAGCTACTTTTTGCCACTGCGCAAAGTTCAAGTCCATGCCGCTTGGGTTGTGGCAACATGCATGTAACAGCACCACATCACCCGCAGGCACTTGGCTGAGCGTGTTCACCATGTCATCAAATAACAAACCTTTGTTATCATAGTCATAGTAAGGGTACTCTTTCACATTCAGGCCAGCCGCTTCGAATAGGCTGATGTGGTTGGCCCATGTTGGCGTAGTCACCCACACCGTGGCTTGCTCATTACAACGCTTAATGAACTCTGCCGCCACCCGTAACGAACCTGTGCCACCTGGAGCCTGAGCTGTACGCACACGATCCGCTAGCAAAGCCGGGTGAGCATCGCCAAGTAGCAGTTGCTCCATTTTCTGACAATATTCCAAATTACCGGCCAGCCCAATATATGACTTAGTGGTTTCATTGGCGAGACGAAACTCTTCAGCCTTTTTGACGGCCTTCAATACAGGGGTTTGCCCTTGTTCGTCTTTGTATACTCCAACACCTAGGTCAATTTTTTTGTCATTGGTGTCGGCTTTAAACGCAGCCATAAGCCCAAGAATTGGATCTGTCGGTAAAGGTTTTAATTGTGAGAACATGGAACTCTCTTTATTATCTCAGGTTAGGTTAGTCCTGACGGCTGGTTGGTAAGTGCTCGCTAATCTCTAAACACGCAGCTATTAGCAACGCAACCTGATCAGGGGTAAAAAACTCGTCGGTAAATGCTTCAGCATCAATAATGCCCACTACTTTACCTGTCTCGTCATAAAGCGGCAAGCAGCTTTCTGCTTTCACTTTGGGGTCACATGTATAGTATTCGCCACCGTTGGCAACATAGTCTTCCACATCATTTATCACCCGAGCAACCCCGCTGAGCGTAACCTGCACATTATTGCTGGTTGTTGCAAAGTCAGGGTTAATAGGAAAAAGAGGGCGACTAGGTGCGCCGTAATAAGCGAGCTTAAGTAGCTGTGGCTGACCTTCAATATGTTGACTTTGATAAATACCAAACCAGTCTACGCCACTTTCTTGAACAACAAAATCGACAATCGCTTGAAGCTTTCTCAACTTTGCTTCACTGCTTGAGGGCAAATGTTCGCGTAAATTGAAGGGCTGCTCTTGCAGATGACCAAATAAACTACACGCCCCACCCTCGCCCAACTCCGGAATTTGATATTGCCAACGAACATCGGCACTCGCATTGTTAAGGTATTGCTGTAGCGCCTGTTGTTTATTCGCCACTAACTTGGGCTCAGCGCTAAGTTGTGCATTTTCTAAGTAGCTTAAAAGCATTTAGCCATCCAAACATCTAAACATTTAGCCGGATGCTAGCACACCTTTTTATTACCGTGCAATACAAAACCGTCACTTCGACACTAAGCCAGTCATTTAAGGGCAAAAATAGGGTTCGGAGGCAATATGAGAGGGTTAGTCGATATGGTAGCGAATGCGTATTTCATTTCCCGCTTGATTGTATTCCACATCTTCAGCCAGCTCTTTAAGTAGCTCAATACCACGGCCATAGCTTTGCTGGAGTTGGCTACCTGCTGCGGGCTCGAGGGAAAAACCAGCTCCCGAGTCTTTAACGCTTAAAAGCAATGTTCGTTGCTGTGGCTGATAACAAACACGCAGGCATATCTCACCTTCGGTGAGTTCGCTTAGGCGTTGTTCACGCTCACTGTAGTATTGTAAAAAGCCGTCGTCATCGGCCTTCAAAGCAGAGTCTAACCCTAAAATACCGTGCTCTAAAGCGTTGTTATAGGCCTCTGATAACAATATAAACAGTGTCGATTTGTGGGTGTTCAGCCCAGGCAAGTGACCAACTAGGTCCATCAATTGCGCCACTGGGTCCACCGTTTTTAACTCCTCGGCACTTAACACGACCTCAAGCTCAATGGGGAGCGGACTTATGGTGTGATTAATGGGTTGTAATGGCGCTTGAGGTTGTGGGTCGATAATAACCACGCTGTAATCGTCTTGTTGATCTTCATTACCGGTAAAATAATGCACAGCGGCAATGATGTTGTCAGTACGGATCATCGCTTGCGACGCCAAGGTGCGTAGCAAACCGCTGTAGCCAAATTGGTGCTGTTGCGCATTTTCGGCCTCAATGATGCCATCGGTGTAAACCACAATACGACTATATTCATTAAGCGTGACATGGCGCACATCACGCTCAAACTCCTCATCATCCAAAATACCCAATGCCATGTGTTTTGATTCGAGCTGACTAAGCATGTAGCCCGAATGATCAATAAGGTAACCATCAGGCAAGCCGCCCATCCAAAACGTCGCACTTTGTGCATTGGCACTAATTTCGAAAATAGTTGCAGCGCAAAACATATGCGCCGGCAACAAATCGTATAAAGCGGCATTTAACTCTCTGGCTATATCTCCTACGGCCAAGTTTTTTTCCACCATAGTGTAGAAAATACGCGCCACTGGCAGCGCCCCGGTGGCAGCGGCTAACCCATGCCCAGTGAAATCGCCTAATAGATAATATTGCGAGCCATTTGGCCCCAAGGCATTGAGAAACACGTCGCCATTAAACATAGAAGCGGGCGACAAGTGTGAGTCGACCCCCTTGGGTTTATCCTTATGTTGCAGGGCATTATTGAAAATATGCTCGACTAGTTCGTGTTCGCGTTCGGTTTGATTTTGATAATAGGTCAACGCGTCCGTTTGCTTATTTGACTCGCTGACTAAATGGCGAATACGCAGATGCGCATGTAACTTGGCTCGCAGTATCTGTAAATCGAACGGTTTGGGCATAAAGTCGTCACCACCTACGTCCAAACATCTTGCCAATGAGGGGTTATCTTCCAAAGCGGTAATAAAAATAATGGGGGTATAAACTCGTGTATTGGTGCGTTTAAGCTCCGCTGCCGTTTCATAGCCATCCATTTCGGGCATAAGAATATCCAGCAGTACCACATCAACATCGTGAGCCTGACATTGCGCTAGCGCCTGAATGCCATTTTCAGCTTCGATGACGCGATAGTTGTCACGCTGCAGCATCGCTCGCAGAATACGCCGGTTCATGGACTCATCATCAACAATGAGCACTAAGGGCAAGTCTTCGCTAAGCCCATGTGAAGGAAAGGAAATGTACTTTTCAGTCAATGGTAAATTTCTTATCGAAACGCGAAATTTGGAGAATCTTTTTTAACTGCGGGTTTGCATGGCTGATGGTAATGCCCTCTACCTGCCCCTTCAGAGCTTTATGCATATTGAGCAACATACCCAACGCTGAGCTATCCATATAACTGGTTTCTCGCAGGTCAACTTCCACGTGCTTAGTGTCGGCATGCACGTCTGCATAGGCTGTACGAAAATCTTGCACAAGATTAAAGTCAAACTTTTCCTTTATCACTATCACTAGTTTTTGTTTTTCCTCAACATAATGCTGTTGTAAACTCATACCCGCTCCTAAGCCACTGATAATCTACCTGTTTAAAATATAAACCTTGCCAGCCATTTCGCAATGACAACACCAAAATATGTTAGGATGACACTTTATGTTTATTAATTGGAGCAACCCATGAGCGATAATAACTTGGTTTACTCTACCGACTCTGGCCGCATTCGACCTGAAAAACAAACTGAACAGCCGGATGTTAAGCTTTTTAAAGACGGTGCACTGCGTATTGAGCGTCAAACCAAAGGACGCAAAGGTAAAGGTGTCATGCTCGTTGTGGGCATTGATCCGAGCGAGCATGATATGAAAAAGCTGGCAAAAACCCTGAAATCAAAAATGGGCCAAGGCGGCGCCGTTAAAGAGGGAGTGATTGAGATTCAGGGCGACGATCGCGACAAGCTCAAAGGTTTGCTTGAAGCTCAGGGCTTCAAGGTTAAAATTGCTGGCGGTTAAGCTCTAGTTAGGGCTATATAACGCCTGCCAGCGCGCTCTCATGGTGGCCGGATCATAGTCAATATGAGCCACCCCACAGGTTGCGAAAATGGGCATTTGCTCAGGGCAGAACTCCGCCACCATGTAACTGACGATTGGCATGTGTGCCACCACTAACCAGGTGTCTATTTCAGTATGAACTTCGGTGAGTGCTTGTAAGTAGTCAACGGCGGTTTTCGCGTTAGCGCTGGGAATAATGTCATCGCACGTTTGCTCCAAGGTGAAACCTCGGCAATGTTCTTTGACACACTCGGCAGTCTGCTGAGCGCGCACATAAGGGCTTACTAATAAGCCTTGTGGATTAAACCTTTGTGCTAACCATTGGCCTACATGATCAGCTTGTTGCCGACCTCTTTGAGTCAGTTCGCGCAAGTGATCCTGCGCTTGTAGCGCTTGAGCTTCCCCATGGCGCATGATTAAAATGGTTTTCATTGCAAAGAAATCAACTAATTAGCAAAAAAGTTTTAACCTAAAAGCTAGCCATCTTGGTTGCATGTTCGCTATAGTCTAGCTTAACCATCGATATTCGGGTAGGCACCAAGCCGTAACAGCTGGCCCTGAACGTCTTGCAACTTCTCTAGTTTCAGGAGCATTGTTTGAATATCAGCCGCAATGATAACAGACTCTACCAACCGCTGACACTGCCCAATGGTCTTAGGGTGTTGTTGGTCGAGGATCAAGACAGCCAAAAAGCCGCTGCGGCACTGACGGTGAATACCGGGCACTTTGATGATCCTTGGCACCGACAAGGATTAGCGCATTTCACAGAGCACATGTTATTTCTCGGCACCAAAGATTTCCCTGCCTCTGGAGAATTCCACGATTTTATCAGTCATCATGGTGGCAGCAGTAACGCTTGGACTGGCACCGAGCACAGTTGCTACTACTTTGATGTCGCCAACGAGCACTATCACCAAGCGTTGACACGCTTCAGCCAGCTTTTTTATGCACCGTTGTTTAACGCCGAAGAGGTCGATAAAGAACGTAACGCCATTGACGCCGAGTTTAAACTTAAAATAAAGGACGATGGCCGACGCATATACCAGGCGCACAAAGAAACGGTGAATCCAAAACACCCTTTTGCCAAGTTCTCTGTGGGCAACAGCAACACATTAAGTGATGAGCAAAACGCTATTCGCGATGATTTGCAGGCTTTCTTTAAGCAACATTATCAAGCCCAGTGGATGACATTGGTGTTGAGCGGCCCTCACTCTTTGTCTGAGCTCAAGCAATGGGCTCTGGAGCTATTCACCCCCATCACTGGCACCCAGCAACCTAAACCTGCGATCACCGAGCCATTATACCGAGAGCAGGACTTGGGGGTTGAGCTGCATATTGAGCCGCATAAGCACTTACAAAAGCTCATAATTAGTTTTGCTATGCCCAGCATTGATGCTTTTTATAAACACAAAACGGTGAGCTTTTTGGCTCACTTACTAGGCTACGAAGGCCCGGGCTCCTTGCACTCACTGCTAAAAAATCAAGGATGGATCAATGCGTTATCCGCAGGTGGAGGCATTAATGGCAGTAACTTTAAAGATTTTAATATCAGCCTCGCACTCACCGATGAGGGCATTGAGTATTACCAAGACATCGTTGAAACGGTGTTCGCCTATATTGCGCTGATAAAATGTCACGACGATAAGCTGTCGCCGCTGTATCGTGACAAGCAAACGTTGTTGCAAATTGCCTTTGATAACCAAGAGCGAGTTCGCTTACTCGATTGGGTCAGCGGTATCAGCGTGAATATGCACCACTACCCCAGTGAGCATTACTTGTACGGTGACTACCTGATGACTGGCTTTGATAGCCAGCAATTTGCTGAGGTACTGCAATGGCTGAATCCCCAGAATATGCGTCTGGTGCTAATCCACCCCGGCGTCGAGCCGAGTCGCTATACAAAGTGGTATAACACGCCGTACCGCATCAACGCACTCGATAAAGATTGGTTAACCGCGCTGGAGAGTATTGATACGCCACTCAATACCATGTCTATGCCAAGCACAAACCCCTATCTACAGCGTCCTTGCGTGCTTCATGAATTAGTGGCGCCAGGCAATAAACCACAAAAGCTCGCCACTCATCCAGGGCTTAATTTCTGGTTTAAGCAAGATGCGACCTACCGAGTTGCTAAGGGTCACTTTTATCTCGCTTTGGACTCAGAGCTGGCGGTCAAAGACGTGCAGCACATGGCGCTGACTCGTTTATTTGCCGATTTGTTTATTGATTGTGTGGCAGAGCAATTTTACCCTGCTGAGTTGGCTGGGCTGAATTACCATATTTCATCGCATCAAGGTGGGCTGACTTTACACACCGCCGGCTTGTCATCAAGCCAACTAGAACTGGTGCAAGGCCTATTGCAAGCGCTGTTTCATGCGGATATTTGCACGAAACGCTTTGCTGAGTACAAAAAGCAGCTAGTGCGCCACTGGCAAAGCAGTAACCAAAATAAGCCTGTCAGTGAGATTTTCAGCCGAATCGGCGCGCAGATTATGCCTTGGAATCCCACCCCGACGGAGCTTGCTCAGGCACTTAAAAGCACCAGCTACATGCAATTTAAACAGTTCCGCCAAGCGTTTTTCGAATCCGTGCATGTAGAGGCGTTTTTACATGGTAACTGGCGCCCAGCCGATGCCTACGATTTCTTACGTTTGGTGCAATCTCATTTACGTACCCGCACGAGTATCGACAGCATTAGCCGCCCACTGAATGAAATTACGCAAGTCGACACTCATCACCTAAAACTGCAGTGCAGTGACAATGCCATGGTCATTTACTACCAAGCAGAGACCGCAGATATAAAAGAAAAAGTATTAATGATGGTTGTTAACCACCTGATTAATCAGCCCTATTTTCATCAACTGCGTACACAGCAGCAATTAGGTTATTTGGTCGGTGCAGGCTATGCACCGTTTAATTCTCGCGCTGGGCTGGCATTTTACGTGCAATCACCCAATGTCGATGCGCACACGTTACTTTCTCATCACCGCGCCTTTATTAAGCAGTATGTGCAGGACTTTGCTGAAATTGATGAGCCGCACTGGCAACAAGCCAAGCACAGCCTCTACCGGCAGATTGCCGAAAAGGACAAAAACCTGCGCTTGCGTTCACAACGCTTCTGGTTAGCAATTAGTAACCCGGGCGTCGATTTTAGCCTGCAAAGTAACTTATTAACGACCCTTGATGCTATCTCCTTGGAAGACGTACAACACTATATGCAGCAGCTTTTTTCTCCTTCGCGGGCTCGCATGGAATGGCTCAGTGACGGGGTTAAACAATCGCAACAAGCCTTGGAACACGCATAATGCTTTACTCAATCAACAGCTTGAATTAACCTAGCATGATTGTAGTAATTAGAATGACAGTGTGTGTTTAGGTCAGGTTGTAGAAAAGGCTTAATAATAAGCGGATTGTTGCTTGTCAGTGGGTGCTCGTTTGCTCATGAGCAAGCGCACATGCTGTTCGACTCTCCTTTACACACGGTTGTTTTATCACTACTTCTTGCCTTGCTATGCGTTATGACATTCAGTGTTATTTCGTTGCGCCGCTCACGTAGGAAATTAGCACGCTCAGAACAACACCTAAAACTGACCTTAGAAGGCAGCGGTGACATCCTCTGGGATTGGTATATAAAATCCGGTGAGGTCAAACGCGTTAATGATGAACATGCCAATCACAGTGCAACCACACAAAGTTTTTGTATTCCCCCGAACCAAGCGCTAATACACCCACAGGATCTGCCTCGCGTTCAAAGTGCCTTACGCGCCCACCTTGCACAAAAAACAGCGTTTTTTGAAGCTAACTACCGATTGCTTGACCAACAGGGACAGTGGCGATGGATGCTAGATAGAGGAAAGGTGGTAGAAAAAGACGCCCAACTACAACCGCTGCGTATGAGTGGCACAATGAAAGATATCGACGATATCAAAACCACTGAGCAGCGCTTAGACCTATTTGCTAAATGCGTTGAGAATCTCAGTGATGCGATGGCCATATATGACCATGAATTCAAACTAGTTGATACCAATCCTGCATTCACCGAATTGTTCTCCTTATCTCAGAAAAAGCACCAAGGCTTGGCTTTTACTCTTCCGGGTTTGAATACCAAGCAAATAAGTACACTGAAGCGCCAAGTGCAACAGCACAGCCATATTCAGTGTGAAGTGTCAGTGCGCAGCCAGCATGGTAAAAGATTGGCCATGGAACTGAGCGTGGACCCAGTGCTCAACCAACAGGGCGAGGTAGACTACTATATTATGGTCTACTCCGATTTAAGCGAGCGCAAAAAGACTGAACAAGCCCTCAATGATTTATCTAATCAAGACAGTCTCACTGGGCTTGCCAATCGTAACCAATTTTTTGTCGACCTCGACACCTTAATGAAACAAGACAGCCACCACGCCATGATGGTGATGGACTTGGATAACTTTAAAAAGATTAATGATTCGTTGGGCCATCAATTAGGCGATAAGCTGCTTATCAAGTTAGCCCAGCGTTTAAGTGAGCGTAAGCGCCCGCAAGACACTTTTTATCGCCTCGGCGGCGATGAGTTTGCATTGGTGATGCGCGGCACCAACGACATTCATACTATTACCGCGATTAGTAACGACTTTTTGCAAACCATTGCAACACCATTTCGGATGATGAACCATGAACTCGCCATCACCGCCTCTATTGGCATAGTGTTGAGCCCGGAGGATGGCGTATCACCACAAATTCTATTAAAGAACGCTGATACCGCAATGTACCATGCTAAGCAGCAAGGGAACCGTTACTTATTCTTTAATGATGCGATGAACCACCAAGCGGTTAAACGACTGCAAATTGAGAACTTAATGCGTTTTGGTCTTAAGCGGGATCATTTCGAGGTTTTTTACCAGCCGAAGATGGACATCGCCACTGGCCAATTAGCCGGAATGGAAGCGCTGGTGCGCTTTATAACCCCGAAAAAAGGGTTGATCAGTCCTGGGCAGTTTATTCCCATTGCCGAAGAAACCGGACAAATTATTGAGATTGGTGAAGTAGTATTAAAAAAAGCCTGTCGCGATGTAAAGCGCTGGCGCGATGCCGAGCTATTTTCCGGGCGAGTTGCTGTAAACTTATCGGCGAAACAGTTTGCACTGCCTGATTTAACCGATCGTATCGACGCCCTACTACAGCAATACCACCTTCCCGCCAGTGCTCTTGAACTGGAAATAACCGAGGGCACCGTAATGGACAGCCCAGAGCAAGCAATCGCGATTATGCACGCCCTAGTAGGGAAAGGAATTCACCTCGCGATGGACGACTTCGGCACTGGTTATTCATCGCTGGCCTATTTAAAGCGCTTCCCATTGCACACGTTGAAAATTGACCGTGCCTTTATCGTTGATATGGTTAATGAACGAGGTAAAAATATGGTCGACTCGATTATTACCATAGCGCAAAACTTAGGTCTTCATGTGGTTGCTGAGGGCGTTGAAGAAGCCAAGCAACTGCAACAATTAAAGCAGTTGGGCTGCGAAACAATGCAGGGCTACTACTACGCTAAACCGCTTTCAGCTGAGCAATTCGAGGCGTTTTTATTGCGCGAACGCAGTAAAACGCAAGATCAGCATCACTTGTCGTTGGTGCAATAACCACAGTGTGACGCGGAATCAATGAAGGCTTAACAAGGATATTTTAGGCCGCTGTTAAAAGGACTTTAGAAATGAAAAAAGAACTAACCTTCATCGTCAAAGGGCACCATATTAGAATCATTAATTCCTGGTTCCATGGCGCCAAATTGTATGTCTACGCTAGCTCACATTCTAATAATAATTCGTGACAAAGTTAACCCGAGCACCTATCAAAAATAATTAGTAAGATAAAAGAATTTATAATTAAGTCTCCAATAAATATTAAACATAATAAAAGTCAAAATATAAAAATAAAATTACAAACCATTCATAGCAAGGAAGAAGCATGAAATTAATTGATAATAAAAACAAAAAAGAAATAATAAAACTACTGGATGACCACCCTGACGAGGAAATTATAAATAAGTTTTCAGATTTAAATATCGACCTTAGAGAGGACATTCGTCTTTTTGAAGAAGAAACTCTCCTGCAAACCTTATTGAAAAGAGGTAGACCAAATCTGGTAATGTGTTTGATCGATAGTAATTGTTTTATAAGTTATCAACATGAGCTATTGAATACCGTTTTAGGCTCATGGGGTAATTGGGTAGAGAACAACGAGCTTAAGTTAAAAGATCTATTAGAAAAGTTGTTTGAAAGTGGTCTGTTAGAGCAATTACAACTCCCAGAAAACGCGGAAAGCTTTATTTTCGGAGGTTTTTCAAAACTTGTAGAATCCAGCCAATTCGACACTGTACAGTGGCTTCAAGAGTTAGGCCTAAACTTTGATGAATTGTCTGCAATCAGTGGTCACGATATAGCAAAACAACTCGTAGAGTGTGCCCATCAAGAAGATGACGAAGCGGTAGCCAGTTTATTCAAAAAAGGTTTAATCAGCCTAGAAAAATGGAAAAATAGAGGGCTTGCTACAGACTCAATATTAGTATCAGCAATGAGTTCCGGGCTATTCAAAACTTTACAGTTTTTATTGACTGAGATACCTTTAATCATAAACTCCCATTATATCGCGTGTCTTAGTGTCAGATATGATATTCCAGATGATCTATTACCCACATTTTTACCAAAAGAAATTCTGAAAAATAATAAGTATAAATCACTATCTTTACTTTATTCAATAGAAGAAGGTGATGGCAATGAAAAGTTACTTACCTATTTAGTGGAAAACGATCCTTCACTAATAAAAAACAACGATGACTTACCATTACCACGGGCACTTCATCGCAACTATGCCCTGTTCAAAAAGATAATTGAACTGGGTGCAGACATTAACTACGTTAATAAATTTGGCTATTCTTTACTCGACTATATTCAGCTTAATGATGATTTTGATGATGAGCATATTGAAAAAGCACGGTTCCACGGTGCTAAAACAGCCTTCGAGCTGAGTATCGATGCCCCTCTATGTCCTAAAATGTATGATATTTTAAAGCTAATTGATGGTGGGGAAAGCTGGAGCGACGGCTTCATTGCAAAACTGAGTATTCTAAATGATCGTGAAACCTCAAGATGGCACGCATTAATTGCACATTGTGTTAAAAACAAAAGCGCAACCCCTTCAAAATTGTGGCTTAAACAAGCTAAGGAAATGATCGACGATATTGGCGCAGACGAATTTTCTTCGATGATCTCATCTTTATTACCTTTGATAGAAAAACCTCGAAACAATAATTTAGCGCTTGCTGTAAATTCTAAATTTGCGGAATACATGGGCTTTGATAGTGTTATGACTAGTCGGTCGGATGAGCTTATCTATGCCTTTAGTCAATCAAATGTACTGGCTTTAAAAGGGCTACTATGGTCATCTATCTTTTCTTCAGATATTTCTATTTCGAGTCAACTTCGCAAAGTAGCTCAATCGATGTATAAAAAAGTTCATGATGTTGGTATGAGAAATGCTAAATTAGCCAACGCAGCTATGACAGCATTGACCCTGTTACCTAATGAACAAGGAATAAGTGATATTTTAATTATCTATTCAACAACTAAATACAACCCTGCTTTAAAAAATGTTCAACGGATAGTCAATAATATCGCACAAAATAAAGGCACCACAGCTGAAGCATTAGCTCAATCTTATATTTCTGATTTCGGTTTGTATGATATCGGCAAATATCAAAAGCAGCTGGGGGACAGTATTGCGGCTATTTCTTGTACACACGTAGGTAAGTGTGAATTGACTTGGCAAACCAGTGAAAAAACCCAAAAATCTGTGCCTACCAATTTGAAAACGAAATTTAAAGAAGAAATAAAAGCATTAAAAGGGCTTGTTAAAGAAATACAAAACGCCACAACTGCTCATACGCAACGTATTGAAAGCTTTTACATTAGCTCACAGAGTATCTCCTTTAGCGATTGGCAAGCACGATACATTGATGACAAACTCATTGGATTTATAGCTCGCCGCCTTATTTGGCGCTTGACCGGAAGTGACGGTCAAAGCTGTGATGTGCTTTTCGTCGATAGCCAGTATATTGATTGTTACGGAAAAAAGGTTGAATTAGATAGCCAATCGGTTATCCGTTTATGGCACCCAAGCGAGGCTAACAAGGATGAGATTATTGCATGGCAAACGCTCTTGGCACATCACAAAATAACGCAACCGTTCAAGCAAGCACATCGCGAAATATATATTCTGACAGAAGCCGAAAAGCGTTCTCGCACACATAGTGCGCGGTTTGAAAATCACGTCCTAAACCAACAGAAGTTTCATGCAGTTGCCACTCAACGTCGCTGGCACCAAACGCGAGGCGGCGGCTGGGACGGAGGAAGTGAAACAGAAGCTACAAAATATATTGACCGCCTACACTTAACCGTTATTTTTGATACGCAGGGCCTTCGCCAGTATGGTGACACAGATACTGGAATTCACAGCTGTGTGGGCACCGGTAAAGTTTTCTTTCGCCATCAAGATAGTGATGAACTGATAGCTTTAGAAGATGTTGATAAGACCATTTTTTCTGAAGTAATGCGTGATATTGATCTATTTGTGAGTGTTGCAAACATTTCCAATGACCCTGAGAGGGAAAATGGCGAAGCAAGTTACTGGTTCCAGCAAGGCTTTGGAGAGTTGAGTCAGATTGCAAAAACACGCAAGCAAGTATTGGCAAATATTATTGCTACACTCCCCAATAACAAGGTATTTACGCTAGAGGGAAACTTTCTATATGTTCAAGGTAAGTTGGCTAAATATAAAGTTCACTTAGGTTCATCAAATATATTAATCCAACCCCATAACCAATACTTGTGCATCTTACCCAAAATCACTAAAACCAAAGCCCACCTCCCTTTTGAAGAGGATAAGAAGCTTTTAGTTATTTTATCCAAAGCCTTATTGCTCGCTTCGGATAACAAGATAAAAGACGAAGCTATACTATCTCAGATAAATGGCTCATCACTAGTTCGGAATTAATCAAATTTAAAGTTCTACCGAAGTCAGAGAGTTAACTCTTTGTCTTCGGCTAAGGTTAAAGCACACTTATTCATTGCTTATTAATCCACTGCAAGATGCTGCTTCGTCGTTTGTGCTATTGCTTGATAACAACTTCTCTATCTACTTTATTTTTACTTCATGAACTTTCTAAATACACCTTCCACTTTAAACCTTGCAAAAGGTACTAACACTAAGGTCGCCAGATGATACCGCAGTGGGCAACGCTGCGCATTAATGCACGACGATAATGTACGTTAAACAGCGCTAACGCGACCGGGCCAATTAAGCCACCCGCCAGCGCCCAGCGTTTTGCTGGCATGCCTTTAAACGACGCCACAAAAAACAACAATAAAGCAAAACACACACTCACTAACAACAACATACAACCCCCACTGAATGTAGGCGCGCAGTTTAGCATTTTTACGCTCAGTTATTAACCACACCAAAGTCGTAAGTTCATCGCCCTAAGCAGCAACCATAGTGCCTTTTTAGCGCCTTTTCACACATCGCGACCTAAGCCTGTGACATAAAAAAGCGCCGGTTAAAAACCAGCGCTGAGTGTTAGGTAATTAGCAGAGCCATTACGAGGGGTCGTCAGCACCCTGCTCTACAGTATCCTGCTCGACCGTCTCCTGTGGCGCCGCGTCTTGGTCATAAAAACGCTGCCCTTTTTCAGCCATTGCCACCAAAGCGGGGGCTGGGGTGAACACCTCGTTTTGCTGGGCGTAGCTCGATAGCGTGGAGCACACATTGCTCAGTCCTAGCTTATCCATGTAGCTGAAAGGTCCGCCATGGAAAGGTGGGAAGCCAATACCGAAGATGGCACCAATATCGCCATCACGGGCGCTCGCTACAATACCCTCATCCAAACAACGCGCCGCCTCGTTAAGCATTTGCATAACACAACGCTCGGCTATTTGCTCTTTGTTCAGCTTCGGAGCTGGAGTCACACCAAGAAGTTCGTACACTGACTCGTCAGGCTTTTTGTCCTTTTTCGAGTAATCGTAGAAACCACGGCCTGATTTGCGTCCTAATCGCTTGTTATCGATTAAGCGGCTAAACGCATCGGGGGCTTTAAAACGCTCACCCAGTTCTTTTTCCAAGATAGGCGCTATCTTAGAACCAATATCGATGCCCACTTCATCAAGTAAGGCTAATGGCCCCACTGGGAAGCCAAATTCAACCAAGGCTTTGTCGATTTTCTCGATTGGCTCACCGGCTAACAATAGGTTGGCTGCTTCGTTTACATAAGGCGCCAAGATACGGTTTACAAAGAAGCCGGCTTTATCCTTAACCACTATGGGGGTTTTGCCTTGTTTACGGGCAAAGCTCACCGTACGGGCGATGGTCTGCTCGCTGGTGCCTGCATGGGGGATAATTTCCACCAGCGGCATTTTTTCTACCGGCGAGAAGTAATGCAAGCCAATAACATTCTCTGGGCGCTGCGCTTGCTCAGCAATTTGGGCAATGGGCAGTGACGAGGTGTTACTAGCGAAAATAGTGTGTGCTTGGCCATGGCTTTCAATATCGGCAACCATTGATTGCTTCAACTTAAGATCTTCAAACACCGCTTCAATCACCATATCTACGTGCGCAAAGCCACTGTAATCGGTGGTGCCAGTAATACGGCTCATCTGCTCTTGCAACTGCGCTTTGGAGATAATACGACGCTTGCGTTTTTTCTCTAATAGCTTGTAGCTGTAATTCATCGCCCCGCTAATGCCTTTATGGGCAACGTCTTTGACACGCACCGGTACGCCCGCTTTGATAGCACTGACATGCGTGATACCGGCGCCCATTAAGCCGCCGCCCAGCACGGCTACTTTATCGGTGCTCGGAGCATCATCGGCGCGCCACTCTTTTTTCATTTCCGTGGTAGCAAAGAAGATACCGCGCAGCGATTTCGATACATCACTCATCACCAAATCGGCAAAGCCGTCGGCTTCAGTTTTGTAGGCTTTGAGGGTATCTAGCTCAACGCTGGCGCGCACCGCCTTAATAATATTATTCGGTGCAGGGTAATGACCACCGGTCTTTTTGGCGACGTTTTCAGCCGCTTTTTTGAAAATCAGATTGCGACCAAATGGATTAGACTCCAACAACGCCGATACTTTATCCAATGGCGGCTTAGTTGCGCGCGCTTTGCCTTTAAGTGCGTACTTACACGCCACTTCAAGTAAAACACTGTGAGGGACACTGTCATTGACGAGGCCAGCTTTTTTCGCCTGCTTAGCACGCACTTGCTTGCCGGTTAGCATCCACTCTAAGGCTTTCTGCAAGCCCACTAATTTAGGTAAACGCTGTGTGCCGCCGCCACCAGGGAGTAGGCCAAGCTGCACTTCAGGCAAGCCCATTTTGGTAATATCACTGTCGCTGCACACCCGATAATCGCATGCCAAGGCAAACTCTAAGCCCCCGCCTAGGGCGGCACCATGAATAGCCGCGACGGTGGGATAAGGCAGCTTTTCCAGTTCAAAAAACGCTTCCTGACACATGGTCGATAACGCTAAGGCTTCTTCACGTGAATGAGCATTATCAAGCATGTTGATATCGGCGCCGGCGATGAAGTTATCTGGCTTGGCGCTGGTAAATACCAAGCCTTTGACGTTATTTTCATTAGCGGTGCGAACAATGTCTTGCAGCTGCTCAGCAAAACTGGCGCGCAAGGTGTTCATTTTCTCTCCCGGCACGTCAATAGTGACGATGCCAACACGCTCATCGTTTAACTCAAAACTAAATACGGATTCTGTTGTCATTATGCGCTCTCCAATACAAAGGCCGCACCTAAACCACCAGCAGCACACGCCGTAGTTAGGGCTAAGCCACCGCCGCGACGGTTAAGCTCATGAATACTTTGTGTAATCAAACGGGCTCCGGTAGCGGCGAAGGGGTGGCCATATGCTAGCGAGCCCCCGTTGACGTTAAATTTGTCCATGTCAATTTCACCAATGGCTTTATCACGGCCAAGCTGCTCTTTGGCAAACTTATCAGAAGCAAACATTTTCATATTAGCTAAGGTTTGCGCCGCGAAAGCCTCGTGCATTTCAATTAGGTCTAGATCGCCTAAGGTGATCCCAGCTCTGTCTAGGGCAACAGGAGTTGAATGTGCCGGACCCATCAACATATCCTCGTGCACACCGATGGCACTGAAGGCATAACTGCGGATGTAACCCAAGATTTCATAGCCCATCGCTTTGGCTTTGCTTTCATTCATCAGCATCACCGCAGCCGCACCATCGGTTAATGGCGTCGAGTTCGCGGCAGTGACGCTACCGTATTTGCGATCGAATACCGGCTTCAGTTTGGCATAGCCTTCAAGCTGTGAATTAGTACGAATGTTATTGTCTTGTTCAATAAATGACTTATAAGGTGGTACATGCGCAGTCATAACTTCCTGCGTCAACTTGCCCTCAGCCCAAGCTTGACTAGCCAACGTATGCGAGCGATGCGCTAGGGCATCTTGATCAGCACGGCTAATGCTGTGGCTTTTCGCCATTTGCTCTGCCGTTTGCCCCATAGAAAGCCCGGTTGAGTACTCGGCAACCGCCGGTGGCACTGGCATAAGATCTTTAGGACGCAACTTAGAGAAAATCTTCAAGCGCTGCGAGAGGGTCCGCGCTTTGGTTAAATCCACAAGGCTGCCTGCCAATTTCTTGCTTACACCAATAGGCAAGACAGAAGAAGAGTCTGCACCGCCAGCAATACCCACTTGGGTATGACCCGCCATAATTGATTCAGCGACATTGGCAATCGCTTGGAAGCTAGTCGCACAAGCCCGTGATACCGAGTAAGCATCAACATTGACTGGCATGCCAGTGCCCAAGACAATTTCACGGGCAATATTCGGCGCTTCGGGCATTTGCACTACTTGGCCAAACACCAACTGATCAATTTCTTTGCGATCAAAGTCCAAGCGCTCAAGCATTTCGTTGACGACCAGCTTGCCTAAATCGAGTGCTGGGACGTGGTGAAAGGCGGTAGCTTGTTTTGCAAAAGGCGTACGCAGGCCGCTAACAATGGCGATGCGCTCCCCGTTGCGTGTTGTTAATTTTGTTTGCTCAGACATAAAATGCTTCTCCTGCTGACAGGTCTGACCTGTTAATATTTCCTCGATTCTAAAACAACCCAAAGCGCAATGCCAATAGTGACGCTAAAATTCCTGCGCCAGCTACAACAATAGTTAAGAACTGGGTACGATGAAAATAAAAACAAGACTTTAAAACTATGTAATTGTGAGTAAAATCAATCGAACTTTTTAAACAGTGCAGTGCCTAAAGGGCGTTGCGCCAACCTAGGGCTGGGTTTCCCCACCATTTAGGTTGCTCTGTTTCATTTATGCCGGCAAGGATACGTACACTTATGGCAGTTGCTAAGTTTGCACAATTAAAAACCTACCTCGATAGCGAAATTATCGGCCAACCCCATTTAACTCAAGCACTATTAATTGCTGTTCTCGCTGATGGTCACTTATTGGTGGAAGGGCCACCTGGGCTTGCCAAAACGCGGGCTGTGAATGCGCTGGCCAAGGGATTGGAGGGGAGTTTTCAACGCATTCAGTTCACCCCTGACCTACTGCCCTCAGATGTGACTGGAACCGATATCTATCGCCAGCAAACCAGCGAATTTGTATTTGAGCCAGGCCCGCTTTTCCACAACTTAGTGTTAGCCGACGAGATAAACCGAGCACCAGCAAAAGTGCAATCGGCATTATTAGAAGCCATGGCAGAGCGGCAAATTACCGTGGGTAAAAACACCTACCCGTTAGAGCAGCTGTTTATGGTCATGGCGACGCAAAATCCGCTAGAGCAAGAAGGCACCTACCCACTGCCCGAAGCTCAGCTTGACCGGTTCCTACTACACCTTAATATTGACTACCCCGATGCGGACTCCGAGCTCGCCATTTTACGGCTGACGCGCGGCGAAGCACTTGAGGGTGAACACGCCCATATTGAGCCGCTCACTCAGGCGGATTTATTTGCCGCGCGCAAGGAAGTATTGGCCTTGCACTTAGCCGAGCCGTTGGAGCAGTACCTAGTGCAACTCATTATGGCGACTCGCGATGGCAAGCAACTTGATGACCAGCTCGCTAGCTGGCTAGAGTATGGTGCCAGCCCCCGTGCCACCATTGCCCTTGACCGTGCTGCCCGTGCCCATGCTTGGCTCGAAGGTCGTGACTTTGTCAGCCCTGAAGATATTCAAGCGGTGTTCCACAATGTGCTGCGCCATCGCATCATTTTGAGTTATGAAGCACAAGCCGATGGCATTACCAAAGACCAAGTGTTGCAGCACATTCTCGAGCGAGTGGCCGTGCCCTAATGAACAATCAGGCCCCCACTCATTCGGTGGCGTACTGGCTTGAAAAGCTGCACAGCAATGGTCATAGCCTGTCACTGAAAGAGCTGACATATTATAAAAGCAAAACCCAGCTGCTAGATTTGGCGGTGCAAAAGCGTTTACGCAGCCCGCTAAGCGGTCAGTATCTGGCCCCGCACAAAGGCCGTGGGATGGAGTTTGCTGAGGTCCGCCATTACCAGCAAGGCGATGATGTGCGCAGTATCGACTGGCGCGTCACCGCTCGTACTGGCGAAGCGCACACCAAGCTTTTTCAAGAGGAAAAAGAACGCCCTGTGTTGCTAATGGTCGATCTTAGCTCGTCGATGCAGTTTGGCTCACAGTTTGTATTCAAATCGGTGCAAGCCGCTCATGTGGCTGCGCTGGTGGCGTGGTCGGCGTGTAAACGCGGCGATAAGCTTGGCGCCTTGGTATTTAACGAACATCAGCACCATGAGTTTCGCCCACAAAGCCGTGATAAAGCGGTATTGAGGGTACTTCATGCAATGCAAGACATGCAGCACGCAGACATTGGCGAGCAGGTGCACGCCGGGAACCTGCTTAGCCAGTTGCAACGCATGAACCAATTAGCCAAGCCTGGCAGTGTGGTGTATTTGCTCAGTGACTTTGTTGAGCTCAACGATGAATACGGCGATGCCATAGAACGTCAGCTACAGCACCTGGCACGCCATTGCGAAGTGGTAGCCGGTGTCATTAGTGACCCGTTCGAGCGCCAGCTGCCACAATTCAATGACACCATTAACGTTGACACCGGCCGGGGTAAAATAAGTTTGGCCCTAGATGATGCCCACTTTCGCCGCCGCTATCATCGCCAAGCACAGCAATTTGACTCACAGCGCCTACAACGTTTATCTCGCCATTGCCACTCACTGGTGGAGATTTCCGCTGCCAGTGCCCTTGAGCAACAATTTTCGCTTCGGAGTGCATAAATGCAAGGCAACCCCCTCTCTCAATTAGACGATGTCATGGTCCCTGAGCAGGTAAGTGCTTGGCCACCAGGCCCCGCCTGGTGGGTTATCGCGGCTGTGCTGTTGATTGCTGCGGTATTGGCGCTCGTCCTGTATGTGCGTCAACGCCGCCATAACCGCGCCAAACGCGAAGCACTGCGCTTGGCGCAGAGCCAAGATGCCGCCCGTTTGCATCAACTGCTTAAACGGTTAGGCAAACATTACTATGGTACGCGTGTAGCAGCACTCAGTGCCGAGCGCTGGAGCCAAGTATTGACTCTATTAAGTGATATTGATTTTAACGCCCGGGAGTTGCAGCAGTTATATCAGCCTAGAGCGGTAAGCGATGAGCTAAAAAACAAGCTGCACCAAGCCATAAAGCAATTTAAAACCAAGGAGCGCATCGATGTTTGAATTTGCTTGGCCCTGGGCTTTTGCCCTGCTGCCTTTGCCTTGGCTTATTGCGCTCATCGCTGGCAAACAAAAACACCATAGCACCTTGATGCTGCGCATCCACGCATTGGCACACATGGGAATGACCAATACCAAGGTCACGCCCAGCCGCAAGTGGCCACACTGGTTACTCGCAATTGTCTGGGCGCTGGTTGTGGCCAGTGCTGCCAATCCTGTGTTTCGTGGCGAACCCATCACCCTCTCAGAGCCAGGCCGTGACATTATGCTGGCGGTGGACTTATCTGGGTCAATGCGTGAGCAAGACATGGCCTATCAAGGGCGATTCGTAGACCGCCTTAGTGTCGTTAAAGCGGTGCTCAGTGAATTTATTAGCCAACGGCGTGGCGATCAGCTAGGGCTTATTTTATTTGCCGACACCGCGTTTTTACAAACGCCACTAACACGCGACGTTGACACTGTGGCGCAGATGCTCGAAGAATCACAAATTGGTTTAGTAGGACGTGCCACCGCCATTGGTGATGCCCTTGGACTATCGGTAAAGCGCTTTAATGAAAAGTCACAATCAAACAAGGTGGTGATCTTACTCACCGATGGCCAAAACACCGCTGGTAATCTGAAACCCGAAGAGGCGCTTATTTTGGCCAAAGACGCCGGCGTCAAAGTCTATACCGTGGGTGTCGGCGCAGATGGCCGCAACCAAGGCGGGTTATTCTCTATGCTTGGCAGCTCTGGGGCCATGCTCGACGAATCGCTGCTAAAAACCATTGCAGAGCAGACCGGCGGTCAGTATTTTCGCGCCACAGACACCCAGAGTTTGGCCAATATTTATAAAGAATTGGATGCGCTCGAGCCACAAGCTGAGCAAGAGCAAACATTCCGCCCAGTGGATGCCCTGTTTTACCTGCCCCTAAGCGGCGCTTTATTGATGTTATTTTTGGCTGCTTTATGGCGACAACTGAAGCAGCAAGCTGTAGTAGGTGATGCATGACCGAGTTTACGTTTATTCGCCCCGATGCATTGTGGTTGCTGATAGTGGTGGCTTTGTACATGCTCTGGCGACTCACTGGGAGCAAACGCCAACCTAGTAATAGCCAACTTATTGCTTCGCACTTGGCGACACAGGTCCTGAGTCAAGGCCAGCAAAAGCGAGCACCTAGTCATGTATTAAGTACTTTGCTTATGGCCTTGATGGTAGTGGCGATTGCCGGCCCAAGCTTTAGCAAAAAAGAGGTGCCAGTCTATCAAAGCAAAATGGCCCGGGTGTTAGTCATGGATATGTCGCGCTCAATGTATAGCACCGACATCGCCCCAAGCCGGCTGCAACAAGCACGCTATAAAGCTCTGGATATGGTCGATTTATTCACCGAAGGAGAAACTGCGCTGGTTGCTTACGCCAATGATGCCTATACAATTTCGCCCTTAACCTCAGATAGTCAGACGTTGACCAATCTGATTCCCAGTCTCAGCCCGGACATTATGCCCGGACAAGGTAGTAATGTGCTTGCTGGGCTTACACAGGCACAAGAGTTACTCAGCCAAGCAGGCTATGCTCGTGGCGATGTGATCTTACTGAGCGATGGCATAGATGCCGATGAAGAAACGGATGTCCGTGATTGGCTCGCCAGTCATGACTACCGCTTACATATCTATGCCATAGGTACTGCCGAGGGCGCCCCGATTAACTTGCCAGATGGGGGTTTTCTTAAAGATCAGTACGGGCAAATCGTTATCCCCACCACCGACTTTTCACGTCTCCAGCGCTTGGCCCAAGCCGGCAACGGAAAATTATTACGCTATCAAGCAAGTGCGGCAAACCTCAGGGTACTGCAGAGCACCGAGCAACAGCAGCAAGAATTGCAACAGGACAATAAACAGACCTTATGGCGCATTGATGCCGGCATCTATTTAACCCTGCTCATCGTGCCGTTAATGTTATGGCTAATGGGCCGTCGCGCTTTAGTACTGTGCGCCTTTATGGTGCTACTGCCACAACCTAAGGCCTATGCGGCGCAGTGGCAGAGCTGGTTTAACAACGAACAGCAAAACGCCCTATCCGCTTATCAGAACGAGGCCTATGATCAGGCCAGCCAAACTGAAAACCCGCTGATAGCCGGAGCAGCAAAATATCAACAACAGGATTACCAAGGCGCTCTTGATGCCTTTGCTTCAGACAATTCAGCGCGAGGGCTGTACAACCAAGGCAACGCCTTGGCGCAATTAGGGCAACTTGATGAGGCAATTGACCGTTATCAGCAAGCGCTGGAAAAAAATCCTGAGCTCGAATCGGCTGCACGGAACAAAGCATTAGTGGAACAAATGCGCCAACAGCAGCAACAGGAATCACAACAAGGAAATAACGAACAAGATTCCTCACAAAATAAGCAGCAAACAGAGCAAGACAACGATAATCAGCAGCAAGGTCAGCAACAACAGTCACAACAAGGGCAACAACAAAGCGCCGGTCAGCGTAACGACGCAAACAACAATGACCCGCAAAACAGTGCCCAAGCAAACGATGAATCGAGTGGGCAACAACCTACCGAGTCTGAGTCTAAACAAAGCGACAGTGAACAGTCGCAGCAACAGCAGCAACGCCAAAATGGCGAGCAGCAACAAGGCGATAAAGCGCAAAGTGCTGAACAACAGCAACAAGCTCAGCAAATGCAGCAACAGCAAGGTGATCAGCAGGGCACAGAGCAACAACTGGCGGCACAAGCCAGTGAGCTGACGCCTGAGGAGCGCGAGCGCGCCCAGCAGTTGAATCAGTTATTGCGCAAGATCCCTGACGATCCGGAAATTCTGCTGCGCAATAAAATGCAACTTGAATCAAGAAAAAGACAACGTTATCGCCGCTTACCACAAGGAGTTGAAAAATCATGGTAAGAACCGCCTTCTTCATCGCACTCACCTGCTTAGCAATGCCCGTTTTGGCGCTCACTAAGCTTACCGCCAGTGTCGATAAAAACCCTGTGCTTGCCGGTGAGTATTTCGCTATAACCATCAAAGCCGATGATACGGTCAACAACAGCCAACCCGATACTCAAGCGCTGCTTGATGACTTTGTGGTTGGCCCTATGTCTCGTAGTAACCAAACACGTATTATCAATGGTGCCGTAAGCCGACAATCTACATGGCAAATCGAGCTGATGGCACGTGAAGCGGGTAATTATGAAATCCCGGCGTTTACTATTAATGGCGTGAGCTCAGAGCCCTTTACCCTAAAAGTAGTCAACAACGCCAACAGCAGTCTTGACGATAGCACCGCCTTTATTAAAACTGAGCTCACCCCGCAGTCACTGTATGTGCAGCAAGCCGGGGTTTATACCGTTAAACTTTACTTAGGTGTTGATTTAATTGATGGTTCACTGGCCGCGCCGAGTATGGAAAACGCCAATATTACGCAAATGGGCAAACAGCGGGAGAGCCAAGAAGTCATTGATGGGCGGCGCTACCTGGTGATCCAACGCGACTACTTAGTACAACCACAAAAAAGTGGCACCTTTGAGTTACAAGCGCCACGCTTAAACGGCAAAGTGCGTAAAAACTACCGTGCTATGGCAGTCAGTGCCAGTGCCACAAATACATTGGTTGATGTGAAGCCCATGCCCGAGGGCATTAACGGCACATGGTTGCCAAGTGAGTTGGTGGATTTAAGTGAACAGTGGCAAGGCGCTGATGAACAAGTGCAGGTGGGCACCCCCATCACTCGTACGCTTACACTGACGGCTTTGAATACCACCAAAGAGCAACTGCCGGATTTAACCAGTCCAGACCTTGAAAACGTGCGCAGCTACCCCGATCAATCCGAGCGCACGCATCTTATTCGCGATGGTCGTATTATTGCTCAAACCACCACATCCATTGCCTATGTGCCACAACAGCCTGGCACCTATACGCTGCCAGCAATTGAGGTGCCTTGGTTTAATACCGTTACAGGACGCGCGCAGATAGCCAAAGTAGCAGAAAAAACCATTACCGTGGTCGGCGAGGCCAGTACCACGGCCGCCCCCTCCCCTAGTGATGCTCCGCAAACCACCGCAACTAACGATGTTAGCGCGCCACCCACGCACTCTGATGTAAGCTTGCTATGGGCGATACCAGGTTATGTGCTGTGGCTACTGACTATGGCAGCGTGGTGGTGGCAACGTCAACGTACTCAGCCTTTAGTACCAACCAGCACCAAACCGCAGCCTAAAACAGCAAAGGGTAATTTGCAGGCTGTGCAGCGCGCGCTTAAAGCGCAAAACCCGCAGGAGCTCTATCGCGCCTTAGATGCGCATGCCAAAGCGAACAAAAGCTCACTTCACCAATGGCAAAGCCATTGGCCTGAAGATGCCCGCCAAGAACTTACCAAGTTGCGCCAGCAACTCTATAGCCATGACGAGACCGTGGTTGACTACTCTTTGATTGCGCAAGGTATTAACACACCCGTGAGCATGCAGCAAAAGCAACAAACTGAACTAGACTCCTTGTATTAAGGCATTAGTTCGCTTAACTGCGAGTGGCCACTGCAAATCACTGCAACTGTCTTTAAGCGCCTGCTCTGCAGGCGCTTAATATTGCCTTGAGCAAATAAATTTCCCGTTAAGTGAAATGTTTTATTGCTGTCGGAGGTCTTAATGGGCATGGCAGATAAACAAAAGCGCTATGAGGCGCTGGTGCAGGTATACCACAAAGAGCTCTATCGCTTTGCCTATTGGCTTTGCAAAGACCCTAGTGTGGCTGAAGACCTGGTCCAAGAAACTTTTTTACGAGCATGGCGTTCATTAGATTCATTAGTCGATCAGAACGCTGCTAAGTCGTGGCTGTTTACTATTTTGCGACGAGAAAATGCTCGCCGCTTTGAACGCAAGCAGTTTGATTACAGTGATATCGAACAAGACACCCTCTGCGACGAACGCAGCACTTCTTTAGATGACGAAATGGAAATGACCGTTGTCCAACGACGTATTATGGAGCTTGCGCAAGAATACCGTGAACCGTTAATCCTACAAGTGATTGGTGGCTGCAGCGGCGATGAAATTGCGCAAATCCTCGGCTTAAACAAAAACACGGTTATGACGCGCTTATATCGAGCTAGAAATCAGCTAAAAAGCGCACTCACTCGAACCACTGAACCTATGAAAGGGGCTCCAAATGGATGAATTAGAATTTCGCCGGCGCCTTTTTGCTCATCCAAACACCAAAGACAAGGACGTGCTTGAGTTTGCTGAGCAAAGTCCTGAGCGCAAACAATTAGTTAATGAGTTAAAGCAGCTTGATAAAGAGCTTGTTGAGGCGATGCAGGTACCTGTACCCGATAATTTGGCTGATAAAATTATCTTTAACCAAACCATGGGGGAGCAAAGCGATCAACGCTCAGACAATAACCCCGCAGCGAAGCAGACTAAACCAAAAACGCCGTGGTATGTCGCCATAGCTGCGTCTGTGGTTATCGCCTTTACTGGGCTCTTGTATCACCTGATGTCGCCAACGTTATCTATTGGTGAGCACGCCTTGGCGCATGTTTATCATGAAATTGACGCACTGAGTATAAATGAGGAAATAGCCTTGGATGAGGTCAATTTACGACTCTCTGAACTTGGCGGCCACCTTGATGAGTTACCAGGGGCTATCACCTACGCTCGTTACTGTAATTTCAAAGGGCAAAAAGGTTTGCACCTAGTTTTTCAATCGGATTTCGGCCCGATGACGGTATTTATCGTCCCCTCTGCGAACGATTATCTCGGTGATGCTCATTTTAATGATCAGCGCTTCGCTGGACGCGTTTCACACTTCCCTCAAGGAGACGCCATACTGGTGGCTATGGCGCAAGCGCCAGTGGATGAATACCAGGCACGAATAAACCAATCACTGCGTTGGAATTAGGGGTTGCTTAGCGAACTAGGGTTGCTGTTACTAAATATCTTCAACGCTATTTAGGACAGTTCAAAGACACAAAAAAGGCCACCGTTTAGGGTGGCCTCTTACTATCTCTAATTCTCAGGGATTAGCCTTCTTGCAACTCTGCCTCAACCTTATCAAAGGTATCTGTCAGTGCTTCGCTGGGCTCTTTCGTCGCCAGCGATACTGCAACAATAGCGATACTCGCAAGAATAAAGCCTGGGACGATTTCATACATCCAGTCGCTTAGTGACTGGCCATCAATCGTAACAGGCGCGTAAATCCAGAATAGCACCGTAGCCGCACCAACAATCATACCTGCAAGCGCGCCTGGAAGGTTCATACGACGCCAATACAAGCTAAATAACACCAACGGACCGAACGCTGCACCAAAACCGGCCCAAGCGTTACTCACCAACGATAAAATCGAGCTATCACGGTCATATGCAAGGTAGATGGCACACAGTGCAACCAGTAGCACGCTGATGCGACCCACGAGCACAAGCTCCTTTTCTGAAGCATCACGTTTGATATAAATCTTGTAGAAGTCTTCTGTCAGCGAGCTGGAACTCACTAATAGCTGCGAGGAAATAGTACTCATGATAGCCGCTAAGATAGCTGCTAATAAGAACCCGGCCACCAGTGGGTGGAATAGCAATTGAGATAAAATGAGGAAAATGGTTTCCGCATCTTCAACGGTAATGCCTTTCTCATAGCTATAGGCTGCACCGCATAAACCCGTTGCCACTGCACCTACCGCAGCAACAATCATCCACGACATACCAATACGGCGCATAACGCGAATATCTTTCAAACCACGAACTGACATAAAGCGTACGATGATATGGGGCTGACCGAAGTAACCCAGGCCCCACGCCATAGCCGAAATAATTCCTAGCACTGAGCCGGTACCCACCCACTCAAGCATATCTGGATTTACCTGTTCAAGCGTGGCAGGCAGAGGCTGCTCAAGTAAGGTATAGGTAACAAAAGGCACGATAATGAGCGCTAAGAACATAATGCAGCCTTGCACAAAGTCAGTTAGGCTCACGGCTAAAAAGCCGCCAAATAAGGTATACAATACGACCACGCCGGTGGTCACATATAAGCCCATTTCATAGGATAAACCGAACGAGCTTTCAAACAGTTTACCGCCAGCGACAACGCCTGAAGAGGTATATAAGGTGAAAAACACGATGATCACCACCGCCGACACCACGCGCAGCGCGTTTTTGGAATCGTTAAAACGGTTAGCAAAGTAATCAGGAATGGTTATCGCATCATTGGCCCGCTCGGTATACACACGTAAGCGCGGCGCCACTAATAGGTAGTTAGCCCAAGCACCAATCACCAATCCTATGGCAATCCAGGTAGCACTAAAACCAGTTAAAAACATAGCCCCAGGCAAGCCCATCAATATCCAACCGCTCATGTCAGAAGCACCTGCAGAAAGCGCTGCTACACTGGGTCTAAGATTACGCCCACCTAACATGTACCCTGATACATCATCCGTTGATTTCTTGTATGCATACAGACCAATGCCGAGCATAACGATGAAATACAGAGCAAGAGAAATTATCGTACCTACTTCCAATTTAGCCTCCAACTTAGCGCTGAGCTTCACCCCAAAAGCCGCACGAAGCACAGATTGGGCGAAGAATGTTGTTATTATTACTTAGGCGCGTTGACCTTTGCTGCCTATTTTTGCAGCAAAGGTCAGCATACCCTCACGACGTTGCAGTGTCTTTTTATCACAACGTACGCTCACACCACTATAGCATGGCCCTGACCCGCAACTCCAATTAGTGCGATAACCATACTTATGTATTAAATAATTGATACATATGATGGTTTCAACGTCACATTTGCGCACTTAGCTCACAAAAAAGTATAATTATTAATGAAAACAACCTAGATTTTTCATATATTGTTAAGCAATTAGCAACGTATTTTTGGAAGTGCCAATAAATGAATTTTTACGCTGCGCGTCAGCCCATTCTGGATAGAGAGAAAACACTGGTCGGCTATGAACTGTTGTTCCGCGATGGCTTAGCCAATGTGTTCCCACAAATCAATGGTGATGAAGCCACCTCCAAGCTTATCGAAGGAAGTCAGTTTACCTTTGGCCTTGAAGAGCTAACCGACAATAAGCCGGCTTATATCAACTTTACTTTGGAAACGCTCAGTAAAGGATATGCCACCATGATGGGCAACGACGAAATTGTTGTTGAAATACTCGAAACCGTGCAGCCTGGCAAACGCCTACTAGCCCTAGTAAAAGACCTGAAAGAGCAAGGCTATACCATTGCCCTTGATGACTATAAGCATCAAAACGTCTGGCGTCACTTCTTCCCTTTTATCGATATTATTAAAATCGACTACCTGGAAACCAGCGAACAAGAAATACAGGAAGTGGTCGCGGCGATTAAAGGCTTTGACAACATCAAGCTGTTGGCTGAGAAGGTAGAAACTTACGAGCAGTATCAGCACGCCCTCGACCTTGGTTTTAGCTACTTCCAAGGCTTCTTCTTCTCTAAGCCTGAGATGGTACAAAGTAAGGCATTACCGCCCTCGGAGTTGACGCTTGCCGAGTTGCTATACGAAACATCAACCAGTGAAATGGATTTGGAAAAAGTCACTAAGGTGTTTGAGCGCGACGTTAACCTCTCTTACAAGTTGTTGCGCTATTCCAACTCTGCCATGTTTAAACGCCGCGCTGAAGTATCCACCATTAAGCAAGCGCTCGTGGTGCTCGGTGCCAAAGAGATTAAAAAGTTTTTATCGCTGCTGTTCACCGCGCAACTGTCTTCAGACAAACCCGCCGAACTGATGCGTTTATCCCTTACCCGCGCCCGTTTTGCCGAGGTATTAGCAGAGCAGCACCAAAATGCAGGTGATCCAGGGCGTGCATTCTTAACCGGCATGATGTCTCTGTTAGACGCGATTTTAGACCAAGATATGGCAGCGGTTGTTGAACGTTTGCCTTTGGCCAATGATATAAAAGCGGCGCTGCGCGACAACGAAGGCGTGCTTGCGGGCTATATCACCTTGGTAAAATATTATGAGCACGCCCAGTGGCAACAAGCTAACGCAACAGTAGAAGAAATGAAACTGGATGCCAACAAAGTGCCCGATGCCTATCACGAGGCAATTCATTGGGCCAACGAGCAAATGCAAGCCATTATGTAATTGACTAGTCCTGAAATAAGTTGACACTTATTTTGATTAAAACGCCTGATGTACTTCATCGGGCGTTTTGTATTTTAGAGCCAGGTGTGGGCGTCTCT